>JBDTMY010000043.1:0-2359 GCA_039934015.1 Chloroflexota bacterium
AAGCCGTCATTCGAGCGCAGCGAGTACCGCGCGCAAGGTCCCGACGCGTCGATCCGCGCGCTGCGTGACTACGTGCTCGAGAAGGTCACGGGCAACGGCGCGAAGATCATCGATGTTCGTTCGCCGAAGGAGTACTCCGGCGAGCTGCTCGCCCCGGAGGCCCTGCCGCAGGAGGGCGCCCAGCGCGGCGGTCATATCCCCGGCGCGCAGAACGTCCCGTGGGCGACGGCTGTTGCGGAGGACGGACGCTTCAAGAGCGCCGAAGAGCTGAAGGCGATCTACGAAGGCAAGGGCCTCACGCGCGGCACGGAGACCATCGCGTACTGCCGCATCGGCGAGCGCAGCGCGCATACCTGGTTCGTGCTTCGTTACCTGCTCGGCCACGAGCGCGTACGCAACTACGACGGCTCGTGGACGGAGTGGGGCAGCCTGATCGGAGCGCCGATCGAAAAGGGCCAATAGCCCGGGGGCTCCGCCCCCCGAAGACCCCCACGTCCGCTGCATCATGTGCGCATGGACACGGGGCGGCCCCAACTCGAGATGCTGCGCCAGCTCGAGCGGTTCGGCATCCGCGATCAGCGCGTGCTTGCAGCGATGGCGCGCGTGCCTCGCGAGGAGTTCGTCTCGTCCACCGACCGTGACGTCGCCTACGGCGATCACGCGCTCGCGATCGACGAGGGCCAGACGATCTCGCAGCCGTACGTCGTCGCGCGTATGACCGAGCTGCTCGCCACGCAGCCAGAGCATCGCGTGCTCGAGGTGGGCACGGGCTCCGGATACCAGGCCGCGGTCCTGGCGGAGCTCGTGCGTGAGGTCATTTCGATCGAACGCCACGCGGCGCTTGCCGACGCCGCGCGGGAGCGCCTCGAACGTCTTGGCTACTCGAGCGTGCGCGTGATCCGTGCCGACGCATCCCTCGGCTACCCACCCGAGGCGCCGTACGACCGGATCCTCGTCACCGCGGCCACCCCGAGGATCGATCCGGCGCTCGCGGATCAGCTCACATCTGATGGCCTCATCGTCGCGCCGGTCGGCGATCTCGAGAAGCAGGACCTGATCGTTCGCGACACGCGCGGACGTGAGGAGCGCCACGGGCATGTGCGGTTCGTCCCGCTCCGCGGCGAGGCAGGATTCCGCGCATGAGCGCGATCCTGTTCGAGGGCGGCCGCATCCACGTCGGCGACGGCACCAGCGCGGAGTCGCTGCTCGCACGCGACGGACGGGTCGCCGCGATCGGTCGCCGCGATGAGGTCCGCCGCGAGGCGGGCGGCGCCGAGGCCGTCGATCTTCGGGGCGGACTGATGGTCCCCGGCTGGTTCGACGCGCACGTGCACTTCGTATGGTGGGCGCAGCAGATGTCGCGGCTCGACGTTGCGGACACCACGACGCTGGAGGAGGCGCTGGATCGCATCGCCGTCTTTTCGAGCGCTCTGCCGGAGGGTGCGTGGGTCCTTGGCGGCCGGTTCGACAAGAACAGCTGGGGGCGTTGGCCGACGGCCGCCGATCTGGACCGGGTGACGAACGGGCATCCCGCGGTCTTGCGAAGCCGCGACGGCCACTCGAGATGGCTCAACAGCGCGGCGATCGCGCGGGCGGGCATCACACGCGACACGGCGCTTCCCGAGGGGGGCGTGATCTTCCACGACGACCGTGGCGAGGCCACCGGGATCCTGCAGGAGAACGCGAACGCTATCGCCGACGTGGTCATACCGCCACCGACCGACGACGAGATGCTGGCCGACGCGCGGCGCGGCCAGTCCGAGGCCTGGCGTCGTGGCATCACCGGTCTCGAGGACCTTGACCAATTCCTCGGACGCTCGCCCGTCGCCGTGATCGCGCGCATGCGTGACGCGGGCGAGCTGGCACTGCGCATTCACATGGGAATACCGCACGCGCGGCTGGCCGACGCGCTCGAGCAGCGCCTGCGCACCGGCGCGGGGGACGAGTGGCTCCGGATCGGCCACCTCAAGATCTTCACCGACGGCGCTCTCGGTTCGCAGACGGCGGCGCTAGAGGAGCCGTACGAGGGCTCGCGCGATCGCGGGATCCTGACCGTCGAGCCGGACCAGCTCACGCGGGACGTGGCGCTGGCGGCCGCGTCCGGCATCGCCGTCGCGATCCATGCCATCGGCGATCGCGCGGTCCGCGTCGCGCTCGATGCGATCGAGCCGACGCGAGCGACCGCGCCCCAGCTCCGGCAGAAGATCGAGCACGTGCAGCTCGTGCGCGCCGACGACCTCTCGCGTTTCGGAGCCCTCGGCATCGTCGCCTCGATGCAGCCGATCCATGCGACGAGCGACCGCGACCTGGCCGACCGGTACTGGGGTCCGACCCGGGTCGGGCGCGCGTACCCGTGGCG
>JBDTMY010000044.1:0-8972 GCA_039934015.1 Chloroflexota bacterium
ATCCGGAAGCGAATTTCCGTCTCCGGCTGGCCGTCGACCGCGCCCGCAACGTGAATATGCCGCACGCCAACATCCAGCGGGCCATCGACCGCGCGACGGGTGCCGACGGCGGCGCCGCGCTCGAGAGCATCGTCTACGAGGGCTACGCCCCCGGTGGCGTGTCCGTGATGGTCGAGGCGGCCACGGACAACCGCAACCGCACCGCGTCGGAGGTCCGCGCCGCGTTCACCAAGAGCGGCGGCAAGCTCGGTGAGTCGGGCTCGGTGCAGTGGCTCTTCGAGCAGAAGGGCGTGATCGAGATCGACGCGGGGAAGCGCTCGCCGGACGACGTTTCGCTCGTCGCGATCGACTCCGGGGCCGAGGACGTCGAGACGGACGGGAGTCTGGTCACCGCATACACGACGCCGAGCTCGTTCGAGAAGGTGAAGTCCGCCCTCGACAAGGCCGGCGTCACCGTCGCCTCGGCCGAGATCTCGATGCGCCCGACGACGACCGTCCGCGTCGACGGCGACCAGGCGCGGAAGGTCCTCCGCCTGGTGGAGGACCTCGAGGAGCTGGACGACGTGCAGAAGGTGCACGCGAACTTCGACGTGCCCGACGAGGTCCTGCAGCACGCCTAGCCGGAACACCGTTCTCGGGATCGACCCGGGCACGACCGGCATGGGATACGCCCTTCTCGCGCTCGACAGCGATCCTCCGCGCCTCATCACGCACGGACTGGTGCCGACGCCACGCCTTGGGAGCAGCGCGGAGAAGCTGCTCGCGATCGCCCAGGCGCTGGACGACCTGATCGCCACCTACACGCCCGGCTTCCTTGCTCTCGAGCGTCTCTACTTCAACAAGAACGTCAAGACGGCGATGGCCGTGGCCGAGGCGCGTGGCGTGGCGCTGCTGTGTGGCGCGCGCGCGGGTCTCGCGATCGCCGAGTACACACCGCAGGAAGTGAAGCAGTCGGTGACCGGGAGTGGCGGCGCGGACAAACGCGCGGTGCAGCGGATGATCGTCCACATCCTCGAGCTCACGGAACCCGTCACGCAGGACAACATCGCCGACGCGATCGCTATCGCGCTCACCCACGCGCAGCGCGTGAAATTCGTCGCAGCGGTCGCGAGCGCGGAGTGATCGCCTACGTCAGCGGCGAGATCGTCGCGCGCGGCGCGGATCACGTCGTCGTCGATGTGCGTGGCGTCGGCTATAAGGTCTTCGTTCCGCGTCATCCGGGCGGTGACACGGTCGCGCTGCACACGCACCATGTCGTCCGCGACGACGCGCAGCAGCTGTTCGGCTTCGAGACGCGGGAGGAGCTCGCGCTCTTCGAGCTGCTGATCACGGTCCCGGGCGTCGGTCCAAAGGCGGCGCTGTCCCTGCTCGCCGTCTCGAGCCCGCCGGCGCTCGCCGCCGCCATCTCCTCAGGCGACGCCGCGGCGCTCGCACGCGCGCCTGGAGTGGGGAAGAAGACGGCGGAGCGGCTCATCGTGGAGCTCAAGGGCAAGATCGCCAGGACCAGCGCCGACCGGGAGCCCACCGGTCTCCTGACCGGGGATGAGGCCGCCGCGGCCCTGCAGACCCTCGGGTACAGCGCCACTGAAGCCCTCATCGCGTTGCGCGGCGTTCCACCGGCGGGGTCCGCGAGCACCGAGGAGCGCGTGACCGCCGCCCTTCGGTCGGCGGGGCGCGTCGGGGTCGCAGGACGGTGACGGTGGGCGTGATACATACGGTTTCGCACTAGCAGGCGCGCGGGCGTCATGTCAGGCTATCGGTGGCCGCCGACCCGCCTGTAAGGAGTGGGAATGGGTCGATTTTGGGTAGACGAATCAGGTCAAGGCTTGGTGGAATACGCACTCATCATCGCGGTCATCGCGATCACGATCATCATCGCGATGATCTTTCTCAGGGACCAGCTGTCGAATCAGTTCTCGATGATCGGGAACAACCTCACCTAAGAGCGGGCGGCGGCCAAACGCCCCGAGGTTGCTCCCTTTTGATACAATTTCGTCAGCGGCTTCCGGCCCGATGCCCGGAACCCGCCGGTGCCGCTGAAAGTGGGTCGACCCCCACTTTTTTTGTCGCCTGAACGAAATTGAAGATGGGGGAGCGCCGGCGATGAACCGAGAACTCGTGACCGGTCTTGCACAGCTCTCCGCCGAGAAGGGCCTTCCCAAGGAAGTAGTCGGCGACATCATCGCCCGTGCGCTCAAGCGCGCCTACGGCGCGGAAGAGAACATCGACGTCAAGGTCGACATCACCACCGGCGCGTTCAAGGTCTTCCTGCTCAAGACCGTCGTGGAAAAAGTCGAAGACCCCAAGCTGCAGATCCAGCTGGACGCGGCCAAACGAAGCAAACCCGACGTGCAGCTCGGCGACGTCGTTCCGCTCGAGGAGTCCGCGGCCGCGCTCGGTCGCATCGGAGCGCAGACCGCCAAGCAGGTCATCCAGCAATCCCTCCGTGAGGCCGAGCGCGAGCAGGTGTTCGCGGAGTATGCCGACCGCGAGGGCGACATCATCAATGGCCAGATCAGCCGCTTCGAGGCGGGCTCCGCGATCATGGAGCTCGGCAAAGCCGAAGCGATCCTGCCCCGCGCGGACCAGGCGCCGCACGAGCGCTACTTCATCGGCCAGCACCGCAAGGTCGTGGTGGTCGAAGTGCGCCGCACCCTCCGCGGCCCGCAGATCATGGTCAGCCGCTCGCACAAGAACCTCGTGAAGCGCCTGTTCGAGCTCGAGGTCCCCGAGATCTACCACGGTCAGGTGGAGATCGTGGGCATCGCACGCGAGGCCGGCTCGCGCACCAAGATCGCCGTCCGCGCGCGCCAGCCCGGCATCGACGCCCGCGGCGCGTGCATCGGACAGCGCGGGCTCCGGGTGCAGGCCATCGTCAACGAGCTCGGCGGCGAGAAGATCGACATCATCGAGTGGAACGAGAAGCCGGAGCAGTACGTCGCGAACGCCCTCGAGCCCGCTCACGTCGTTCGCGTCGACATCGTCACCGATGACAAGACCGCGTACGTCGTGGTGCCGGACCGGCAGCTTTCCCTCGCGATCGGCAAGGAAGGCCAGAACGCGCGGCTCGCGGCGAAGCTCACCGGCTGGCGGATCGACATCCGCAGCGAGTCCGAGGTGCGCGCCGAGCTCGAGCCGGAGCCCGAACCGGAAGCCGAAGCGGTCGCGGTCGAAGCCGTGGCAGCGCCGGTCGAGGAGGACGCCGAGCCCAGTCACGACCTGATCGCTGAAGTCGAGGCCGAGTCCGCGATGGCGGACGAGGAGGAGCTGGACGAAGAAGATCGAGCGCTCCTGGGAGCCAAGAAGAAGAAGGAACGCCGTTAGTCCGAAGCGGAACGCGGGCGTCGCCCGCCGGCCCCTTCCACAGCGGACGTGCGTGGCCTGCCACACCGTTCGCGCGAAGCGGGAGCTGGTGCGGATCGTCCGCTCACCCACCGGTGAGCTGTCGGTGGATCTTCGTGGCAAAGCCCCCGGGCGGGGCGCGTATCTCGATCCCGATCAGGCCTGCCTCGACCGCGGACTGCGCGAGGGAGCGCTGGCCAAGGCGCTCGAGATCCCGATCGACGCCGCCACGGCGGAGCGATTGAAGGTAGAACTAGACGAAGCAGCGCGCACCAGACAGAAGGAGACCGCCTGATGCCCAAAGCACGACCTCGGCGTTTCCCGCCACAGCGTGGCCCCCGCCCTCGGGGGCGTAGGCCGCAGCGCCCGCAGCCGGTGATCGTGCCGGTCGAGCAGGCTGCGCCCGCGGTGGCCGTCATCGAGGGACGCCCGCCGGTCGTCGTGCCGAAGCAGGTCTCGGTGCGAGAGCTCGCAACGCTCCTCGATATCAGCATCGTCGATCTCATGCGCGCCCTGGTGAACATGGGCACGATGGCGTCGATCAACACGACGATCGACTTCGATACGGCGAGCCTCGTATCGACCGAGCTCGGCATCGAGACCAAGCCCGAGGAAGAGGCCGCGCCGCCGGTGGAGGACATCGAAGCCGAGATCGCGCCGCTCAAGCTGGATCTCTGGACCGAGGACGACGCGGGCAAGCTGAAGCCGCGCCCCCCGGTCATCACGATCCTCGGCCACGTCGACCACGGCAAGACGAGCCTCCTCGACGCGATCCGCACGACGAACGTCACCGCCCGCGAGGCCGGCGGCATCACGCAGCACATCGGCGCGTACCAGATCGAGTACAAGGACCGCAAGATCACCTTCCTCGACACGCCCGGTCACGAGGCGTTCACGGCCATGCGCGCGCGCGGCGCGCAGCTCACCGACGTCGCGGTGCTCGTCGTCGCCGCTGATGACGGCGTGCAGCCACAGACCATCGAGGCGATCTCGCACGTCAGGGCGGCGGGCGTCCCGATCGTCGTCGCGCTCAACAAGATCGACAAGGCCGACGCGAATCCCGATCAGGTCAAAGCGCAGCTCGCGGATCATGGCGTCACGATCGAGGAGTACGGCGGCGATACGCCGCTCGTGGCTGTCTCGGCACGCACCAAGGTGGGCCTCGACGATCTGCTCGAGACCGTTCTCCTCGTCGCGGATGTCGCCGAGCTGAAGGCCAACCCGGACCGGCCCGCCGGTGGTCGCGTCGTCGAAGCGCACCTCGACACCAAACGCGGTCCGGTCGCGACGGTGCTCGTTCAGACCGGGACGCTCGAGCGCGGCGATCTGGTCGTCGCTGGGCTGAGCTACGGACGGATCAAGGCTATGACCGACGACAAGGGCAAGGCCGTCGGGCGCGCCGAGCCGTCGCGTCCGGTCGAGATCCTCGGTCTCCCGGACGTGCCCGAAGCGGGTGAAGTGTTCCGCGCCGTCGCGGACGAGAAGACCGCGAAGGCGCTCGTCGCCGCGAACGCGCGGGACCGCGCCGGAGCGGGGACGGCGGACAAGCCCGCGACGCTCGACGAGATGTTCGCGCAGGTCAAGGAGGGCAAGGCCAAGGAGCTCAAGCTCATCCTCAAAGCCGATGTGCAGGGCTCGCTCGAGGCGATCAAGGGCGCACTGGCGAAGATCCCGACGGAAGAGGTCGGCCTGCAGCTGATCCACGACGCAGTCGGCGACATCACCGAGTCCGACCTCACGCTGGCGGCGGCATCCGGTGCCGTGGTCCTCGGGTTCAACACGAAGATGGAAGCGCCCGCGAAACGTGTCGCCGATCAGACGAACGTCGACGTGCGCATGTACAAGGTGATCTACGAGCTCCTCGATGACGTCCAGAAGGCACTCACGGGGATGCTCGAGCCGGTGATGGTCGAGACCGTGATCGGCCACGCCGAGGTCCGGCAGATCTTCACCGCGGGCAAGACCGTCATCGCCGGCTGTGGCGTGCTCGACGGCGTCGTCCGCCGCGGTGCGCAGGCGCGCCTGCTGCGGGGTGGCGAGGTCGCCCACGACGGACACATCGAGTCGCTGCGCCGGGTCAAGGACGACGTCCGTGAGGTCGCCGCCGGTCTCGAGTGCGGCATCACGCTGGACACCAACGACATCAAGGCCGGCGACGTCATCGAGGCGTACACGGTCCAGCCAAAGCCGAGGTAGTTGGCGTGGCGTACAAACGGGCGGACCGCGTGAACGCGCTGCTGCAGCGCGAGCTCGGGATGATCATCAGCGAGGAGCTGCGCGATCCGCGCATCGCCTTCGCGACGGTCACCGGCGTCGAGATCACCTCCGACCTGCGCACGGCGAAGGTGCATGTCAGCGTGCTCGGCGACCAGGAGCAGGTGCGTTCCACGATGACCGCGCTCAACGAGGCGCGCCCGTACCTGCGGCATGAGGTCGGTGCGCGCACGGACCTCCGCTACGTTCCCGATCTGACCTTCGTGTCCGACCAGACGGCGGAGCGCGCGGCACGCATCTCGACGCTCCTGCGTGAGGCGAAGGAGCGGGGAGGCGGAGCGTGAGAGAGCTCGTCGACACCCTGCACGGCGCGAAGACCATCGCCATCGTCTCGCACCGCGATCCCGATCCCGACACCATCGGCTCGGGCATCGCCCTCGGCCTCGCCCTCGACAGCCTCGGCAAGCGGGTGACGCTGCACTGCGCCGACCCGGTACCGGAGCACGCGCGCTTCCTCGTGTGGGCCGATCGGTACACGACCTCGCCGCCGCCGGCCACGGCCGATCTCATCGTGACCGTCGACTTCGGCTCGGCCGAGCGCGCGAAGTTCGCGCTGCCCGCCGGCCCGACCCTGGTGAACATCGATCACCACGCTTCGAACGATCGCTTCGGCGCCGTGAATCTCGTCGACGTTACGTCCGCGGCCACAGCGGAGCTCGTTTCGCGAGTCATCGACGCGCTCGGAGTGACGTGGACGGCCGACATGGCGACCGCGGCACTGGTCGGCATCATGACCGACACCGGCTCGTTCCAATTCCCTTCGACCGATTCGCGAGCCCTCGAGCGGGCCGCACGCCTGCGCGACGCCGGGGCCGACCTGCAAGCGATCACCTACAACGTCTTCCGCAACAAGCGCTTTCAGGCCCTGAGGCTCTGGGGCTTCGCCTTCTCGAAAATGCGCCGCGAACAGGACGGACAGCTCGTGTGGACCGAAGTGACGCGCGCGGATTTCGCGAACGCGGAGGCGCTCGACGAAGACATCTCCGGCCTCGTGGAGCAGATCGCGCGCGCCAACGGGATGCGCGTAGCTGTGCTGTTCAACGAGCACGACGCCGGCGCGGTGAAGGTCTCGTGCCGCACGTCGGCGTGGGCGCCGTCGGTGGACGCTTCGGCGGTCATGGCGCGCTTCGGCGGCGGCGGACACGTGCGCGCGGCGGGTGCGCTGATCAACGGCGACCTGGACCAGGTGCGCGAGGCCGTGCTCCGTTCGGCGCGCGAAGCGCTCGCGGCGGCGCGTGCCGCACCGCCGGTCGCCGAAAGGACCGCCTGAACGGCGTTCTCGCCGGCATCCTCGCGATCGACAAGCCCGAGGGCTGGACCTCGCATGACGTCGTCGCGGTGGCGCGCGGCGTCCTCGGCATTCGCCGCATCGGCCATGGGGGAACGCTCGACCCGCTAGCGACCGGACTCCTGGCGCTCCTGGTCGGCGAAACGACCCGCTCGACCGAACGACTTCACACCGCGCCGAAGGTGTACGACGCGCTCGTGCGCTTCGGTAGCGAGACGGCGACCGACGACCGACAGGGCGAGGCGACACGCAGCGCAGCGGCGCCGTCCGCGGCGAGCGAGATCGAGGCGGCGCTTGGTCCACTTCGCGGCGCGATACAGCAGGTCCCGCCCGCGTACGCCGCGGTGAAGGTCGGCGGCCGGACCGCGTACTCCCGCGCGCGCAGCGGAGAGGTCGTCGAGCTCGCGGCGCGAGAGGTGCAGGTCCATCGACTCGAGATGACGGACTGGAACTCACCGGACGCGCGTCTGTTGATCGTGTGCGGGAGCGGCACCTACGTTCGTTCGCTCGCGCGCGATCTCGGTCGGGCACTCGGCTCGGCCGCGCATCTCGCCGCGCTGCGGCGCCTTGCGATCGGATCGCTCGACGTGGAGGACGCGATCGACATCGAGGCGCTGCGCACCGCCGGACGCGATGCCGCCGTCGCGCGGCTGCGATCCTGGGACGACGCCATGCTCTCGCTCCCGCGCCGGTATCTCGACGAGTCCGCCGGTAAACTCGTCGGCGCAGGGGGACGCACGTGATCAAGGTCGTTGAGCGTGGGGCCCGCGCGGCCCTCCAGGCGTGGCGCGAGCTGTCGCTCGATGCGAAGGTCGTCAGCGCGGTCGGCATCGCGAACTGGCTGCTGCTGTTCGCGAACCACACGACCGTGGCCGCCACGCGCGACGTTCCGATCTGGCAGCTATTTCCGCTCGGCGCTGACGTCGTATTCCTGATCGCTTGCGGAGTCCTGCCGCTCGCGTACGCCGTGCGCGACCACAGGTCGCGCGCCGCGTTCACGCCGCGGCAGCGAGCGATGCACGTCGCAGCCATCGTCGGTGTGTTCGTCGTCGTGCCAACGCTCGCATCGATCGTGCTACGCGAGACTGGGAAGCCGTACACCTACATCCACGACGGCGCGCTGATGATCGAGTGGGCCGCGCGCAAGCTCCTGCTCGGGCAAAACCCGTACGTCGCGGACTACCTCGACACGCCGCTCTACTACTGGCCGATGGTGAACAACCCCGCTCTGTATCACCTCACGTACTTCCCGTTCCTGTTCCTCGTCACGACGCCGTTCGTGTGGCTCTTCGACAAGTTCGGGCTGTTCTGGGACCAGCGCTACCTCTATCTGCCGGCGTACGTCGCGGCGCTCGCGGTGGTGCCGTTCGTCGCCCGACGGGTGGAAAATCGCCTCGCGCTGGCATCGCTCCTCGCCCTCAATCCGCAGCTGTTCCCGTTCGTCATCGAGGGCCGCAACGACTTCTTCGTGTTGCTGTTCCTCTTTGCGGGCGTTGCCCTGCTTCAGCGAGAGCGGCGAACGCTCGGCACGCTTTCGATCGCGGTCGCCGCGGCGTCGAAGCTCCACGCGGTCTTCGTCATGCCGTTCGTCGTGGTCTGGCTGCTGGCCACGCGCCGGCCGCGCACGCTCGGCGAGGCGTGGAGTGTCCTCTGGCGTCCCCTGTGGCCCTCGGCATTGTTCCTGGCGGTCATGTTCCTGCCGTTCCTGATCAACGACTTCGCCGCGTTCTACGACGACGTCGTCCGCTACAACGCCGGCGGCGCCGCCTGGACGTATCCGATCTCGGGCATGGGTTTCTCGGCGATCCTCCTCGCGCTTGGCGTGATCGAGTTCCGGCAGGCCGACTTTCCATTCGCCGCGATCGAGATCGCCGTTGCGACGCCGATCGCCCTCTGGTGGATGTGGAAGCTGTGGAAGCGACCAACGCTCGCGACGCTGCTGACCGGCTACGCGCTGACGCTCCTCGCGTTCCTCTTCTTCGGCCGCTACTTCCAGGGCAACTACCTCGGCTACATCCTCGCCGTCGCGACACCGGTCGTGTTCCTGCGGTCTGAAGCCGCGCCAGCG
>JBDTMY010000045.1:0-11871 GCA_039934015.1 Chloroflexota bacterium
CGCGCGTGAGCGAGTCCGATCTCGAGGAAGCGCTACGCGATGTGCGGGTGGCGCTGCTCGAGGCGGACGTGAACTTCAAGGTCGTGAAGCAGCTCGTCGCGACCGTGCGCGAGCGCGCGCTGGGCGAGAAGGTCCTCGAGTCGATCACGGGTGCGCAGCAGGTCGTGAAGATCGTGCACGACGCGCTGGTCGAGATGCTCGGCGGCGAAGCGGTGCCGCTGGCTCGCTCTGAGCGCCCGCCGACCGTGCTGCTTCTCGTAGGCCTCCAGGGTTCCGGAAAGACGACGACCGCCGCGAAGCTCGCCAACGTCCTTCGGAAGCAGGGCCGAAGACCGCTGCTGGTGGCCGCCGACGTGTACCGACCGGCCGCGATCGACCAGCTCCGCACGCTCGGAAAGCAGCTCGGCATCCCGGTGGTGGCCGTCGAGGCCAAACGTGTGGCGGAGGACGTCGCGGCCGCTGTGGCGAACGCGCAGCGCGACGGTGCCGACACGGTGATCGTCGACAGCGCCGGTCGGCTGCACATCGACGACGAGATGATGCGCGAGGTCGAGTCGATCGTGGCGACGGCGAAGCCGCACGAGGTCCTGCTCGTCGTCGACGCCATGACCGGACAGGACGCGGCCCTGGCGGCGACCGCGTTCAAGGCACGCCTGCCGGTGAGCGGACTCGTGCTGACCAAGGTGGACAGCGACGCGCGCGGCGGCGCGAGCCTGTCGATCCGCGCCGCGACCGGTGTGCCGGTGAAGTTCCTCGGTGTGGGGGAGAAGCTCGACGCGCTCGAGGTCTTCCATCCGGATCGGCTCGCGCAGCGGATCCTCGGGATGGGCGACATCCTCACGCTCGTCGAGCGCGCGCAGGAGAACGTGGACCGCAAGACCGCCGAGGAGCAGGCGAAGAAGATCATGGAGGCGCGCTTCACGTTCGACGACTTCTACACGCAGCTCCAGCAGCTCAAGAAGATGGGACCGGTCGCAGACCTGCTGAAGATGATCCCAGGCATGGGCGGCCTCGCGAAACAGATGCCCGAAGGCCCGGAAGCCGAGGCGGAGCTGAAGCGGATCGAAGCGATCATCTCGTCGATGACGAAAGCCGAGCGTGCCGATCCGACGCTGATGAATGGATCGCGCCGCAAGCGCATCGCGGCGGGCTCGGGAACCAAGGTGTCGGACGTGAATCAGCTGCTGAAGCAGTTCGCCGAGATGCAAAAGATGATGAAACAGATGGGCGCGCTCGCGAAGGGCGGACGTCTGCCGAAGATCCCCGGGCTGCCGGGGCGTTAGGCTTCAGCCATGGCAGAAGAGACGACCATCATCTTCGCGAAGGACGATCAGATCATCGTCGAGGAGGCGCTGGCGAGCGTCGCCGAGAAGCTTGCCGCGGGCGGGTTCGTGCGCTTCGAGCGGGGCGGCGAAGTGGTCATGGTGAATGCCGCTCACGTCCGTTATCTGCGGACCCTCCGACAGGCCCAGG
The DNA here is from genome assembly GCA_039934015.1 of Chloroflexota bacterium. GTDB lineage: Bacteria > Chloroflexota > Limnocylindria > P2-11E > P2-11E > CF-39. The sequence goes on from JBDTMY010000045.1 coordinate 1,474, forward strand.
GCGGTCGCTAGACCGAACAGCGGTCTTCCCCGTACACTGGACTTTCGCGCGTCTCGATCCGCTGATTTCTGGGAGGACATTCAACAGATTGGCTGTGCACATTCGCCTGCGCCGCGTCGGCAAGACCAAAGCTCCGACCTATCGGGTCGTTATCGCCGACTCGCGCGCGCCACGGAACGGTAAGTTCCTCGAGATCATCGGCCACTATGACCCGCTGCGCGAGTCCGACAACCTGGTGATCAACCCTGAGCGCGCCCGCCACTGGATCAAGAACGGTGCGCGCCCGACGGCGACCGCCCGCTCGCTTCTCGTCCGGAGCGGGCTATCCGACGCCGAGGTCCCGCCGACCGTCCGTTGAGCGATCCCGTCGCGTCAGAGGCATCAAGCATGCGCGGGCTCCTCGAGCACGTCGCGAAGCAGCTCGTCGAGGACCCGGACGCGGTCGTGGTCACCGAAGAGCTCGACGGTGATTTCATCAAGCTCCATCTTCAGGTCGGCGAAGCGGACGTCGGAAAGGTCATCGGCCGCGGTGGCCGTATCGCCAAGGCCATCCGCGCGCTGCTGAAGGTGATGGCGACGCGCGATGGGACCAAGGTCAACCTCGAGATCGATTAGCGACGACGACCTCGTCGTCGGCTACATCCTCGGTCCGCACGGTGTTCGCGGCGAGGTCCGCGTCGATCCCCGCACCGACGTTGCCGATCGCTTCCGCCCCGGCGCGGTACTCCAATGCGACGACATCGGTCCGCTCACCGTCGCTGTTGTCCGCGGTGAGGTCGCAAAGCCGATCGTCCTCTTCGAGGGTTACGACTCGCGCGTGGCCGCCGAGCCGCTGCGCCGAAAGTTCCTGCGCGTGGCGCGCAGCGAATCGCGTCGCGCCACAGCGGGTGCGTACCTGTGGGCCGACATCCTTGGCGCGCAGGTCGAGACTCCCGAGGGCGCGCGGCTCGGCACCGTGCGCGAGCTGCTTCGTGCCGGGGAGAACGACGTTCTCGTCGTAGCCGACGAGTCGGGCCGCGAGCGTCTGCTGCCGATGCTCGAATCCGTCGTGAAGGCCGTCGACGTCGACGCCGGCCGGATCGTCGCCGTCCCGCCTGAGGAGCTTGGGTGACCGGACCGCTCCGCATCGACGTGCTAACGCTCTTCCCGCGCATGTTCGAGAGCCCCTTCGCGGAGAGCATCGTGGCCCGCGCTCGACAAGCCGGGCGCCTGACGCTCGAGATCCACGACATCCGGTCGCACACCACCGACAAGCACCACGTCGCTGACGACACGCCGTATGGGGGCGGCGCCGGCATGGTCCTCAAGCCCGAGCCTCTCACGCGCGCGATCCGCGCGGCGCGCGGCGGTGACGGGCATGTCGTGCTGCTGTCCGCGCAGGGGCGTCTGTTCGATCAGGCCGCGGCTCGACGACTCGCTTCGGCCGGCCACCTCGTTCTCGTTTGCGGCCACTACGAGGGCGTGGACGAGCGCGTCGTCGAGTCCGATGTCGACGAAGAGCTATCGATCGGCGATTACGTGCTCACCGGCGGCGAGCTCGGCGCGATGGTCGTGATCGACGCGGTGACGCGACTCGTGCCGGATGTGATCGACGCCGGATCGCTCGCGCACGAGTCGCACACCGAAGGACTGCTCGAGGGCCCGCACTACACGCGTCCGCCGGAGTTCGAGGGCCGCCGGGTGCCCCCGGTGCTCGTGTCCGGCGATCACGGCGCGATCGCGAAATGGCGGCGGGCCGAGTCGATCCGCCGCACGGCGGAGCGGCGGCCAGATCTCCTCGGCGACGCCAAGCTGACGCCGGCCGAGCGCGCGCGGCTTCCGCGCCCACCGGCCCGCAGGGCGACCGTCAACGACGCCGATCTCGCCGAGGCCTACCGGTCGGGGGTCGGCTCGTACCGCATCGCGGCACGGTTCGGGATCTCACCGGCGACCGTCCGCGTTCGGCTGCGCGCCGCGGGCGTGCGGCTTCGCGCCGCGAGCGGCCTCCAGCGTGGTCCGACCGTGACGGAGGTCACGCGGATGCGCGCGACCGGTCTCACCGTACGGCAGCTCGCGACGCACTTCGGCGTGTCGCACGTGACGATCCTCGACCGAATGAAGAAGGCCAAACACTAGTTTTCTGGTAGAGTTGGTCGACTCAGTGACAGCCATCACCATGCCAATGAACGACGTCTTAAAGACGCTTGCCTCCGAACAGCAAAAGGCCGAGGTCCCCGAGGTGCGGCCGGGTGACACCGTGGCCGTAAGCGTGCGCGTCGTCGAAGGGACGCGCGAACGCCTCCAGAAGTTCGAGGGCACCGTCCTGCGCGTCCGCAACGGCGGGCTCGACCACCAGATCACCGTCCGTCGTATCGCCAGCGGCATCGGCGTCGAGCGCACCTTCCTCGTCCACTCACCGCGCGTCGAGAAGATCGAGCTGCTGCGCCACGGACACGCCCGGCGCGCGGCCCTCTACTTCCTCCGCGACCGAGTCGGCAAAGCCGCGACCATCCGCGAGAAGCGCCGCTAGCAGCGTCGCCAGGGGGGTTGCAGGGGGTTCTCCCCCTGCGATGAACAAGTAGCCTAGGAGCGTGCCGACGCTCCGCTTCGAGAAAGAGCTCTGGTCCAAAGGTCTCCTGCGTGTCGTCGGCGTCGACGAGGTCGGTATGGCCGCGCTCGCTGGACCCGTCGTCGCGGCGGCGTGTCTCGTCACACCCGACACGAAGCTGATCCGGCGCGTGAAGGACTCCAAGCTGCTTTCGCGCGTGCAGCGCGAGGACCTGTTCGAGCTGATCCGATCGCGCGTGGTGCGCGTCGGCATCGGTGCGGCCTCGGTGGCGGAGATCCACCGGCTCAACATCTATCACGCGAGCCACGTCGCGATGATGCGTGCGCTGCGGCAGATCGGCGAATACGACTGGGTGCTCGTCGACGGTCGGCGCATCCTCGATCCCGCCTTCGCGCCCGGCCGCCACACCGAGATCGTGAAGGGCGACACCAAAAGCTTCGCGATCGCCGCCGCGTCCATCGTCGCGAAGGTGACACGTGACCGGCTCATGACGAGTCTCGCCGGCAAGTACCCGGGTTACGGCTGGGAGCACAACTGCGGCTACCCGACCATCGACCACCGCGCCGCGCTCCGGGCGCGTGGGCTCACACCGTTCCATCGACACGACTTCGGTACGGTGAAGCTGCTGCGCGCGGTGGAGAACCAGCTGGAGCTCGCACTCGCGACGCCGCTGTGACGGAAATGACATTCGTCGGGCCGGAACGTCGGGTAAAGTCGCGCGACCAATGACGACCACCACCTCGCGTCTGCGCGCCTTCACCGATGACGACTACCCAGCCTGGGTCGCCGGCAGCAACGCCTGCTACCCGGACTATCCGTGGTCGGTCGAGGAAGCGCGCCACGACGACGAGAAGTGGGATCACGCGCGGTTCTTCAAGACGCGGATCGTCGCTGAAGAGGACGGCCGCATGGTCGGCGCGGTCGAGGTGTATCACAAGCCGTCTCGCTTCCACCCCGATCGGTATGGCTTCGACGTCTGGGTGTTGCCCGACCGCCGCCGCCGGGGTCACGGGAGCGCACTTCACGAGGCCGCCCTCACGCTGCTCCGCGAGCGGAGCGCGCTCGCCGCGACCGCCGGCGTGAAGGAGTCGATGAGCGACGGCGTCGAGTTCACCAAGAAGCGCGGCTGGGTCGAGATCAAGCGGGACTGGGAGTCTCGTCTGGCGGTCGCCGAATTCGACTTCGACCGCTTCGCGGGCGCGCTCGAGCGCGTGACGGCCCAGGGGATCCGGATCAGCACGTACACCGACGAGCTCGCCCGTGACCCGAGTGCGCCGCAGAAAGCGTTCGAGCTCGTCGATGAGTGCCGCCGCGACGTGCCGGCCATGGACGCACCGACCGACATCACGTTCGACGAGTGGCGCAAGGACTGGACCGACAGTCCGAGCTTCCTCGCGGACGCGTTCTTCGTCGCGATCGACGGCGAGGGCCGCTGGCTCGGCATGTCGAACCTGCAGCGATCGATCGAGGACCCGTCGTTCATCTGGCAGGGCCTCACCGGCGTGCGGCGCGACGCTCGCGGAAAGGGGCTCGCCACGGCGCTCAAGCTCGAGACGGTCCGCTACGCGCAGCGCCTGGGTGTCGACCACATCAAGACCTGGAACGACCAGGGCAACCAGCCGATGCTGGCCATCAACGTGGCCATGGGCTTCGCCAGGCAGCCCGCCTGGCTCGGTTTGGAGCTCCGGCTGCGGCCTTGACCCGGGGCTGAACCACGCCGGCGGTCCGGCACGGTCGATGCATTTGCGCGGGTATGGAAGTTCGCGCGATACGGCTGGATCGCTACAAGCTCCGCGTCACCACGTGGGGCAATGGAGCGGCTCCGCACGCCATCGTGCTCCCTGGTCTCTCCGCCGACGCGCGCGCGCTCGCGCCCCAGATCCGCATGCTCCGGCGCCAGGTGGCGACGGTGCACGTCATTGACCTTCCGGGGATGGCCTTGCCGCCCTCGCTGGTGACGGCGGATGCCAGCTTCCCGAAGCTCGCGGATCAGGTCGCGCATGTCGCCGACGTGCTCGGCGTCCAGCGCGCGGTCGTCGTTGGCCACTCTCTTGGCGGCGGTGTCGCGCTGCACCTTGCGCTGCGTCGGCCCGATCTCGTCGATGGCCTGGTGCTGCTCGCGCCCGCCGCGCTAGGCCGCTCGCTCCACTGGATCTACAAGCTCTATTGCCTTCCGCTCATCGGCCGCGCGCTCCTGTATCCGCGGCCGACCGGGCAGCGCGGATTCGTGCGCCGCTTCCTGGTGGGAAGCCTGCGGCGTGACGACAACGCTTTCGTCGACATGATGATCCGGCACGGCAACAAGGCACGCGAGCGTGCGATGTCATCGCGCGCGATCGTGTGGGCCAATCAGCCGTCGTGGTGGCGCAAGATCTTGATGGTCCTGCTGCCGGGCGGCGAGCAGGCGGCATTTGCCGTGGGCGATCGTCTCAAGGAGCTCAGCGATGTGCCCACGCTCGTCCTGTGGGGCAACGAGGATCGCGTGATCTGCGCCGGCGATGCGATCCGCTGCAAGGACTTCCACCAGCGCGCGGAGATCCACGTCGCGCGTGGCGTTGGGCACATGCTCCCGCTCGAGGCGCCGGCGTGGACGAACGGCTACATCTCGCGCTTCGTCAACTCGCTTCGGCCCGCCCTGAGCGAAGCGGCCTAAGTCCCGCGCAGCTGGATCCGCCCTTAGGCGGATTCAGTAACGGCTACCCCGTTCTGTCGTTCCCCTGAATGGTGCGATCGACGCTGGGGGCGCTCGTCATCCTGGCCGCGACGCTTGCTGCGGCGCTGCCTGCGGCCGCCGTTGACGACACCGGTTTCCACAGCGCGTGGGTGGGGCAGGACTCTTGGCCGACGCTCGCGCCCGGGATGACCGTGAGCTATTCGATCCGCTTCCGCAACACCGGGACGATCACCTGGCAGCGTGGTGTCGCCGGTAGGCAGGTCAACCTCGGCGTCGTTAACGACTCGGTGCAGTTCAGCGAAATGTCGGCCGGATGGATCAGCGCGAATCGCACGGCGACCACCGTCGAAGCGACCGTCGCGCCAGGTGCGGTCGGCACGTTCACCTTCACCATCAGGGCTCCGGCGGCCCTCGGTGTCTATCAGCTGCCGCTTCGCCCCGTCGCTGATGGCGTGACGTGGCTCGAGCACCAGGGCGTGTTCGTGCGCGTGATCAGCGACGCCGGCTACCACAGCCGCTGGATCACGCAGAGCAACGTGCCGGAGCTCGCGCCGGGCGCGACGAGCGAGCCGATCACGCTGACGCTCCGCAACACCGGCGGAAGACCGTGGGTGAAGGGCGTCCTCGGACAGGAGGCGCGCATCGGCATCAAGAACGACGAGCTCACGTGGGCGTCGCTCGGCGCGGGTTGGCTCAGCGGCTCGCGGCCCGCGGCGCAGACCGAGGCGATCGTTGCCCCGGGCGCGAACGCGACGTTCACATTCAAGGTGAAGGCGCCAACGACGCCGAGCACCTACGTCCTTGCACTGCGACCGGTCATCGACGGCACCGTGTGGATGGAAGACGAGGGTGTCTTCGTCGCGGTCACCGTCACGGGCGGTGCGACGCCACGGCTCACCGTCACGGTCCTGCAGTCGGGTCTGATCCTCCCGTGGGATGTCGCGCCCCTGCCCGATGGCCGCATGCTCGTGAGCGAGCGCGTCGGCAACATCCTCGTCTACCAGAGCACCGCACCCGGGGCGCCGCAGCTCGCGAACAATCAGGTCCTTGGCACGCGTCAGAACGGTGAGGGCGGCCTCATGGGGATCGCGGTCGATCCGAGCTTCGCGACGAACGCGTTCATCTACGTGTGCGCGTCGCGCGACGACGAGGGGCAATACCGCAATCAGGTGCTCCGCTACAAGATCGTGGGTAACCAGATCGCGTTCGACGGCTACGTCATCAGGCGCGGCATGGCCGCCGCGGGGAACCACAACGGCTGCCGGCTGCGATTCGGACCGGACCTGAAGCTCTGGGTGACCATGGGCGACGCGGGCAACCTGCGAAACGCGCAGGATCCGAATGCGCTCAACGGCAAGGTGCTGCGCGTGAACACCGACGGGACGATCCCCGCGGACAACCCCGTGATCCCAGGAGCCGCGGGCCGCAGCGCGATCTACACCTGGGGGAATCGCAACCCGCAGGGCCTCGCCTTCGAACCGGGCTCGGGCACTCCATACGAGGTCGAGCACGGCGACGACACGCACGACGAGATCAACATCCTCGCGGCGGGCGCGAACTACGGCTATCCGCTCTACCGCGGACCGGTCGGCCGTCCCGGCTACGTCGATCCCGCCTGGTCCTCCGGCAACGTCACGATCGCGACCTCAGGCGCCGATTTCGTCTTCGGGCCGCAGTGGGGCGCGTGGAGCGGCTCGCTCTTCGTGGCGCAGCTGAAGGAGATGGACCTACGGCGCTTCGAGCTCTTCGCGGGGACCGTCCGCCAGACGAATATCCTGGTCGACAGCACCTACGGTCGCCTGCGGAGCGTCGTATTCGGCGCCGACGGCGCGCTCTACGTCACGACGAGCAACGGGACGAACGACAAGATCCTCCGTATCACCGCCACCCAACCCTGACGCAAGGCGCGGCCGATGCTCTTCACATGGACCCGCGTCGCGTCCTTGGTCTCGCGGGTGAGCACCTAGCCGAGCGCGAGATCACGCGTCGCGGTCTCCGCGTCGTCGCGCGGAACGTCCGCACTCGTTACGGAGAGATCGACCTCATCTGCCGCGACGCGCGCGGGTACGCCTTCGTCGAAGTGAAGACGCGCCGAGCCGGGTCATTCGTCGCCGCGGCCGAGGCCGTCGACCCGCGGAAGGCCGCCCGCCTCGCGGCTCTCGCGCAGTCGTGGCTGGCGCACCGCGGGGAGCGCAACGCGGTCTGGCGCATCGTGATCGCGGCGCTGACGGTCAGCGCCGACGGGACCCGTGTGGAGCTGCTGGACCTCGATCGCTCCTAGCGCACGATGTCCACGGACAGTCCGTCGATGATCACTTTTACGTTGTTCATGTTCCGCGCGACACGCAGCTTGGCGCCGTGCGGCATCGTGAGCACTTCCCAGCCGCTCCCGCTCACGCGGATCAGGTCGTCCCACACCGCGACGATCGGATCGCGTTCGCGGCAGGCGTCGCCGGCGGAGCTGCAGATGCGTGTCGTGAACACCATCTCGCTCCGCGGCAGCGCCGGGTCGTACGCGGCCAGGATGTGTCGCCCGTTCAGGCGCGGGTCGTCGCGGAGGTAGTACTCGACGACGAGCGCGTCGTACGCCGCGAACACCGTCGCTCCGGCGAGGTCCGGCCGGTTCAGGCGCTCGATGCGCTCCCCGACAGCGCGATCGCGACGCACGACATCGCGCGCGGAGAGCGGCGCATCCGCTACGAGGAACATCCCGGCGTTCGCGAGCGCGACTGCCGCAACAAGGCCCGGAAGAACGCGTGGCATCCGTGCGCCGCGGGCGAGCGCGATGGCCCCGCGCGCCGCGATGACGCAGAGGCCGGGCAGCATGCTGAAGATGTATCCGTATTCGCCCACATGTATCGGCACGTAGATCGCGAGCGGCGTGAGCGTCCAAAGCAGCAGGAACGCGAGGCGTCGCCGGTCGCTGAGCTCGATCCGCCGCGCCCCCGCAGAAAGGGGAATGGCGACGAGCAGCGGCGCGAGGAAGGTGAGCCCGCGTCCGAGGAATCGCGCGAGCTCGTAGGTGTTCCCGTAGAGCGCGCGCAAGCCGAGATCGCCGAACACGCTGTACCGGTCGTCGACGAACTTCGCCTGCACCCGCATTGCCTCGAGGAGCGCACTGACGCCGCCGTCAAGCGCCGCGGAGGCGAAGAACCACCCGAGCACGAGCAGCGCGCCAAGCGCGGCGCTCGCCGCGGCCCACAGTAGCGGCGCCGCCACCGCCGCCACGAGCCAGAGCGGCGCGAGGAACACCGCAAGGTCGGTGCGGAAACCGATCGCGATCCCGTAGGCGATGGTCGCTAGCGCCAGCCGCTGACCGCGACGCGTCTCGGCGCGCAGCGCAAGCCAGAACAGCAGCGCGCATCCGATCGAGAGGGCCGCGAGGAGCGTGTACGGATACGCGACGCCGCCGTAGGTCCAGAACGTGACCGCGGTCAACAGGAACGCGCCGCTCGCGCGCGCGGTCCGCTCGTCGTACATCCGCGCCGCGAGGAGATAAAGAAGCGCGACCGCTGCCGCGCCGGCCAAGAGGCTCACGATCGTCATCGCGCGGTTCGGATCGCCGACGACCGCGTGGACCGCGCGGATCAGCAGCACGTAATAGAGGTAGCCCGGGGCCTGTGGCCGTTGATCGAGCGGGTCGAAACTCTCGATCGCGCGCGCGTAGAGGACCGAATCGTGCGCCCAGAGGAACTCCGTCTGGAACGGGATGCGCGTCAGCACGCCGAGCGCGAAGAAGATCCCGGCGACGCGCCACGACATCCATCGGTAGTGTGGCGGCTCCGCACGCACCGGTACTTCGGTACCGCCCCGATGCGGGGTGCCTCCGCGGGGCCGCCGCGTGGAGGCTGCGGCGCATGGCCACCGACGTCGTGCCACGCGCGGCGGCGCGCTCCGTCGCGCGCGTCGCGGCGTGCGCGCTGTGGGGGCTCGAGAGCGCGATGGTGACCGTGGAGGCGGACGTCGCCAACGGCCTGCCGTCGTTCACTGTCGTGGGCATGCCCGACGCCGCGGTGTCCGAGGCGCGCGAGCGCGTGCGAGCCGCGATCCGTAATTCGGGCTTCGAGTTCCCGCTCCGCCGCGTGGTCGTGAACCTCGCGCCCGCCGAACGGCGCAAGGAAGGCACCGGCTTCGACCTCGCCATCGCGCTGGGCGTCCTGCGCGCGACCGGTCAGCTCACGCGCGACCCGGACGCGCTCTGTCTCGCCGAGCTCGCTCTGGATGGGACCCTGCGGCCCGTGCGCGGCGTCATGGCCCGCGTGCACCGCGCGATGCTCACCGGCTTCACCACGGCATTCGTCGCGCGCCAGAATGCGGCCGAGGCGGCGGCGCTCGGCGTCGAGGCTTTCGGCTTCAGCTCACTGCGTGACGTGGTCGAGCACCTCGAGGGACGCGCGCGCCAGACGCCCTCGCCCGCACCGCCGCCGGCACCGCGGCCGCAGCATGCCGTTGACCTCGCCGATATCGCGGGCCACGAGACGCCGAAGCGCGCGCTCGAGGTCGCCGCGGCCGGCGGGCACAGCCTGCTGCTGATCGGACCGCCGGGGACGGGCAAGACGCTCCTCGCCCGCGCGATCGCGTCGCTGCTACCCGCGCTCGATCCGGACGAGGCGATCGTCGCGAGTGCCGTGCACAGCGTCGCCGGACTCATCGATCCCGATCGCCCGCTGCTAGGAGCGCGTCCGTTCCGTGCGCCGCATCACACCGCGTCGCACCTTGCGCTCGTCGGCGGGGGCTCGCCGCCGCGGCCCGGCGAGGTAAGCCTCTCGCATGGCGGCGCCTTGTTCCTCGATGAGCTCGCCGAGTTCTCGCCGTCGGTGCTCGAGACGCTGCGCGAACCGCTCGAGGAAGGCGCGGTCACGATCTCGCGTGCGGGGACGGCGGCCACATACCCGGCGCGCTTCACGCTCGTCGCGGCGATGAACCCCTGTCCGTGCGGCCACGCCGGCGATCCTGCCGAGCAATGCACCTGCCTGCCGGATGCCGTCGATCGCTATCACGCGCGCCTCTCGGGTCCGCTGCTCGATCGCATCGATCTGCGCGTGCACGTCCCGCGCATCGCGTACGAGGAGCTGCGCGAGGACGGGCGCGAGAAGTCCGTGACGGTCCGCGAGCGTGTCACCCGGGCGCGCGAACGCATGCGCGCGCGGCTCGCCGGGACGGGCCGCCGCTCCAA
>JBDTMY010000046.1:0-2415 GCA_039934015.1 Chloroflexota bacterium
TCGAGGACGCGCTGAAGTCGCTGAACGGCGCGCCGGCGATCGTCGTGGGCAATGCCGGTGAGGTGAATGCGGGCGACTTCGATCCGCTGGAGCGCATGGCCGATCTGGCCGAGCGGTATGGATCGTGGCTCCACGTCGACGGCGCGTTCGGTCTGTTCGCTCGGGTGACACCGCGCGCGGCGCAGCTCGCCGCGGGCGCCGAGCGGGCGCACTCGGTCGTCGCGGATGGCCACAAGTGGCTGAACGTCACCTATGACTCCGGCTTCGCGTTCGTGCGCGACGTGTCGCTCCTGGACAACGCCTTCGCGATCGGCGCGCCGTACCTCCCGAAGCCGGGCCAGCATCCGATGTTCGGCGGACGCGGTCCCGAGGCATCGCGTCGCGCGCGCGGCATCGGGATCTGGGCGACGCTGCGCGCCTACGGGCGATCGGGCCCTCGCGCGATGGTCGAGCGCCACCTCGAGCTCGCGCAGCGCCTGGCGCGCGCGGTCGATGCCGCGCCCGAGCTCGAGCGTCTCGCGGACGTCCAGCTCAACATCGTCTGCTTCCGCTACCGGCCGGGCGAGCTATCTGAGGAAGCGCTGGACACGCTGAACGCGAAGATCGGCGCCGATATCCTCGCGGAGGGACGCGTGTATGTCGGGACGACGCGTTACCGCGGCCACGTTGCATTCCGTCCCGCGATCGTGAACTGGCGGACCACCGAAGCGGACATCGATCTCATCGTCGAGGTCGTGCGCGAGCTCGGCGCGCGGTCGGCGGTGACTGTCGCCTAGCGTCGCATCCTAGAGAGGGGGCGGCGTCCCCAGGCACGTCGCGGGTTCATGCGGAAGCAGCGGGGTCAGCTGCAGGCGGACCGCACCGCCGCCGCTCCAGGCGAGCTCGGCGCTGGCGATGCGTGAGCCCCATGCGTACCGCGAGATCGCGCGCGCGCTCACCAGAGCGATGCTGAGTGCCTGAGCGTCAGCGTCGGTGAGGATCGCGCATCGCCAAGCGCCATTCGGAGTTCCGCCGCCGACCAGGCCGCCCACGCCGTCGATCGGTGCGAGGAACGGCCAGACCGCATCGGTCTCGGCAGGTCGGCCAACGGGGGCGACGTTCCGCTGCGGCAGGACGAACAGCCGATGGAAGGCGGGCTGGTACGGCCTCGGCGTCGGCTCCAGCCAGTGGCTTGGTGTGACCCAGGCCAGGTCCTCGTATCCGCGCGCCAGGTCCGTCAGCTTCTCGCGCGTGTCGGACCGCTCGTAGTGCTCGTCGTCGGGCTGGCCCGTCGGAACGAGTGAGACGCGGATCTCGCTCCTCCCGTTGAGGACGACGAGCATGAGCACCGTCGTGCCCTGCGCAGGCGGCGTCGTGCCGGGCCGGGCGACGCGCACGTGATCCGCGTCGCGCTCGAAGAGTCCGGTCTCGATCGCTCGCAGCAGCATCGCCGCCGCTCCGCTCGGCGTGAGCCTCCGCTGTAGTAGCTCACCGCCGCCATCATCGGTGATCACGCGACCATCGCTCGTCAGTACGAAACGTACCGTGGGCTGGCCGATGTCTCCGCCCCGCTCGTAGCTGATGAGCCGCGGGGAATACTGCCCGGTCGGGATCTCTTGGAGCGGCAGTCTTGCCGGTGCCGAGCGTGGGGTGGACGATGGCAACGCTGCCGGCGAGCCCGACACGGTCGTTGAGGGCGATCCGCTCTGCGGCGAAGGCGACCGCGTCACGATGACGCGCGACTCGCAGGCGAGCAGCGGGATGACCAGGACGAGCGCGAGCCACCTCATCGGACGCGCAGCTCCTCGATCTTCACCGGCGCGCCTTTCGCGTACGTGACGCGCACGCCCTCACCGTAGCCGAACGACGCTCCGTCCAGCTTCGTGCCCAGACGCGCCGCGACGACGATCGCCGGAAGATCGATGATGCCGCCGTGGGACACCGCGAGGACGCGGTCCTTGCCGCCCACGCGCGAGGCGATGCGCGCCCACGCCGGGACCTGCTCTTCCGCGAAGTGCCGCGCGCTTTCATCCGTGCGCATGAGGAGCTCCCAGTCGGCGAGCGTCCGCATCTCGCCGAACATCCGCGCGGCGGCGCCGCCGAGGTCGGGCAGCAGAGCGGGATCGGTCCCGTCGAGCCGGCCGGCGATGCGCTCGGCGGTCTCCTTCGCGCGTGGCAGCGGACTGGAGACCACGACCGCGTACTTCGGCGCGTCCTTCGCGAGGCGCTCGCACATCGCCCGACCGGACGCGGACAGCGCGCTCTGGTTGTCCTGCAGGTTCATGCGTTCGGCGTGGCGGCGGATCTCCAGGATGCTCACGCGACTAGTCTCGCGTACGCGCCGGTGCGCTAGGACGCTAAGCGACCAAGCTCGGCACGGTCTTTGCTAGTCTTCGGTCCGATGCGGGTCTTGATCACGGGTGTCACCGGGTTCGC
>JBDTMY010000047.1:0-10465 GCA_039934015.1 Chloroflexota bacterium
CGGCTGGCCGGGCTTCTAGACTCCCGACTCCATGGAGTTCGGGTTCACGCTCAAGCCGGACGTCTCATTCGAGCGAGCGGCCAGCCTCGCGCGGCTCGCCGAGCGCAGTGGCTTCACCTACGGCTGGGTCTTCGACAGCCATGTGCTGTGGAAGGAGCCCTACTTGCTCCTTACGCTCATGGCGCAGAACACCGAGCGCATGCGCCTGGGAACGTGCGTCACGAATCCCGCGACGCGCGAGCCGTCGGTCACCGCCAGCACCCTGGCGGCGCTGCAGCTCTTCACGCAGGGCCGCATGGATCTGGGCATCGGGCGCGGCGATTCGGCGCGTCGGGTCCTTGGCAAGCCTCCGACGACGCTCGCGATCCTCGAGGAGGCGACGCGGGTGATCCAGGGTCTCTGCGAGGGGCGCGAGGTGACGTACGAAGGAGCGAACCTTCGGCTCGACTGGGCTGAGAAGTACCGCCTCCCGGTGTGGATCGCCGGCTATGGACCCAAGGCGCTGGAGCTCACGGGCCGTGTCGCGGACGGCGCGATCATCCAGCTCGCCGACCCGAGCCTGGTGGGTTGGTGCGTCGGCCTGCTGCACCAGGGCGCGCGCGCCGCGGGGCGCGACCCGAGCTCCGTCGCCGTCATGGCCGCGGCGCCGGCCCACCTGGGCGACCGAAAGCGCGCCCTTGACGCGGTCCGCTGGTTCCCCGCCCTGGTCAGCAACCACGTCGTCGATCTCGTGAAGCGCTACGGCGAGCAGGGTCTGCCATCGGACCTCACCGCGTACGTCCGCGACCGGCCCGGTTACGACTACCAACACCACGCGGAGTCAGGCTCCTCGAACGCGGCGTTCGTCGATGACGAGTCCGTCGAACGTTTCTGTGTGATCGGCGATGCAAAAGAGCACATCGCGAAGCTGCGAACCCTCGCCGGTGTGGGCGTGAGGCAGTTCAACATCTATCTGATGAGCGGTGATGAGGAGCAGATCCTCGAGACCTACGGCCGCGAAATAATCCCCGCGCTGAGGGATGTGGCGCCCGTGCTCTCCGCGTAGCGTCATCTCACACGGGGCGCCCTGGCTCCGTTCTATCAGCGAACGGAGGTCGAAATGGAGCTCTTCATCGCGGTCGCGGCGCTCAGCGCTCTCGGTGCCTTGGCCAATCTCTTCGGCTCGGACGGCGCCGACGAACACCGTCGCGCGCGCACGCGCTGGCTGGTCTAGCTAGAGCTCTCCGGTGGCGGCGTATCGGTCGGCGATCGTGAGGGCTTCGTCGATCGCCTTGACGCCGAACGCGATCTCCTCCGCGGTCACATTCAGCGGTGGCGCGACGAACAGCATGTTCCAGCGGTTGAGGACGTAGACGTCGCGCTGCATGAGCGCGTTCTTGATCGCGTTCTGCAGCTTTGCCGACGGACCGTTCCAGCGCTCGAGCATCTCCTTCGTCTTCCGATCCTTCACCAGCTCGATGCCGATGAAGAGGCCCTTGCCGCGCACGTCGCCGACGGACGGGTGGCGCTCAGCGACGGCACGCAGCTCGCGCATGAGGATCTCGCCGCTGCGCGCGCCGCGCTCGATGAGGCCATCTTCGCGGTAGGCCTCGATCGTCGCGACGCCGGCTGCACACGCGAGAGGGTGGCCGGCGTAGGTGAGACCGGCCCACAGGACGTTCGTGTCGAAATGCTTGGCAATGGGCTCGTCGACGATCACACCGCCGAGAGGGACGTACCCCGAGTTCACGCCTTTCGCGAAGGTCATCATGTCCGGCACGACGCCCTCGTGCTCGGCCGCGAACCACTTTCCGGTCCGGCCGAATCCCGTCATGACCTCATCGAGGATCAGCAGGATCCCGTACTTGTCGCACAAGGTGCGCAGTCCGCGGAGGAATCCGTCGGGCGGAACGATGAGACCGGAGCTACCGACGATGGGCTCGAGGAAGATCGCGGCCACGTACTCGGGTCCTTCGTACCAGAGCACCTCCTCGACATGCGCCAGGGCCTTCTGCGCATCGTTGCCGAACATCGAGCGGTACGGGTCGGGATTGAGGAAGCGCACGACGCCGGTGATGCCGGGCTCGTTCGCCCAGCGTCGGTTGTCGCCGCCCAGCGTCGCGGCGCCCTGCGTCTGACCGTGGAACGAGCGCCACTGCGTCAGGACCTTGTGCCGCTTCGTGTACATCCTCGCGATGCGGAGGGCGTGTTCGTTCGCCTCGCTGCCCCCCGTCGTGAAGAGCGTCTTCGTGAGATCGCCAGGAGTGATCTCCGCCATCAGTCGCGCGAGCTCAGCCCGACTCTCCTCCCCGAACGACGGGGTCACATAGCAGAGCTTCTCGGCCTGCTGCTGGATCGCGCGCACGACGGCGGGGTGAGCGTGGCCGAGGTTGACGTTGATGAGACCGGAGGAGAAGTCGAGGATGCGGCGCTCGCCCGCGTGAAGCCACGATCCCTTCGCGCCGGTGATGACGAGTGGCGTGAGCGCGCCCTGCGCCGACCAGGAGACGAGGACGTGATCCTTGGTGTCCTTGACGACGGCGGAGGTGTCGGTCGGCCGCTTGGTGTCGAGCGCCATGAGGAAAAGGAGCATACGCTCCCACCCGTGAAATTCGGATTCCAGCTGTGGCCGCAGAACACCACCTGGCCCGCGATGCGCGACGCGGCTCAGCTCGCGGATCGCTGCGGCATCGATTCCGTCTGGACCTGGGACCACTTCTACGCGCTCTCGGGCGAGGAGGAGCGGCCCAACTTCGAGGGCTGGACGATCCTCGCGGCCATCGCCGCGGTCACGGAGCGGGTACGCATGGGCGCGATGGTGTCGGGCATCACGTATCGCCACCCTGCGGTCCTGGCGAACATGGCCGCGACCCTTGACGTGGTGTCGAACGGTCGCGCGATCTGCGGCATCGGCGCCGCCTGGAACCAGACCGAGCACAAGGCCTACGGCATCGATCTCGGGACACCCGGCGAGCGCTCGCGCCGCTTCGCGGAGGCCGCGAAGATCATCCGGGCGCTCCTCGACGGGGACCGCGTCTCGTCCAAGGGCACGTACTACACGCTGCGGGACGCGGTCCTGAACACGCGACCGGTGCAGAAGCGGCTCCCGATCATGATCGGCGGCGGCGGCGAGCAGAAGACGCTGCTCACCACGGCGCGTTACGCGGACATGTGGCACGGCTTCGGGCCGCCGGAGACAATGGCGCGGAAGATCGAGATCCTCCGGCAGCACTGCGTCGACGTGGGACGCGACCCCTCGGAGATCGAGCCCTACGGCGGAAGCTGGATCGTCATCCGCGACACGAAGGCGGAGGGCGAAGGCGTGCTCGCCGAGATCGCGAAGCATCACCCGGGCATGACGCGCCCGAATGCGTTCGTTGGGAACGTCGACGAGGCCGCGGCGCACTTCAAGAAGTACTGGGACGCGGGCATCCGCGGCTACATCGTCGGATTCGCGCATCCCTTCGACACCGTGAGCATGAAACGGCTGGCGGAGGAAGTGCGGCCCCGCCTCAAAGCCATCGGGGTCACCGCCTAGGCCGTGGACGCAAGCCAGATCGCCGACGTGCTCGCGCACTCGCCGGTCTTCGCGCCCCTCGGACAGCGCGAGCGGCTCGAGCTCGCGGCGCGGATGCGCTCGAGGCACTTCCAGCGCAATGAGGTGATCTTCCACCGGGACGATCCGTCCGGCCACGTGTATCTGATCGCATCCGGCACGGTGAAGGTCTCCGTGCCTGAGGAGGGCGGGCAGGAGGTCGTGATCGCGCTGCACCGCGGTGGCGACGTCTTCGGCGAGATCTCGCTGTTCGACGAGGGTCCCCGCTCGGCGACGGTGACCGCGATGACCGAGACCACGACGTTCGCTCTGGCGAACCGTGACTTCATGGACGTGCTGCGCGGCAGCCCGGACGCGATGCGACAGCTTCTCGCGCTCCTCGCCACGCGTATCCGGCGTAGCACCGGGCACATCGAGGATCTCGTCTTCCTCGACTTACCCGGTCGCTTGGCGAAGCTGCTGATCGACCAGAACGAGCTGCTTGGCGGGCCGAACGTCATCCTGCTGACGCAGGAGGATCTGGCGCAGTTCGTCGGAGCGACCCGCGTCGCGGTGAACCGCGTGCTTGTCGATCTGGAGCGCCGCGGCGCCGTCAAGCTCGGCCGCGGGCAGGTCGAGATCGTTGACTCAGCGCTGCTGAGGAAAGAGATCCGGTACTAGAAACGGATCGAGCGGCTCTTTCGAGCCGCTCGATCTGCCGCCCACCGCGTGGATGTCTTAAGAGCTGATGTGCGGTCCGTGGTCGCTGCCGGCGTTGCCGCCCGCACCACCGTCGTCGTCGAGGTTGGAGTCCGCGGTCACGTCGCCGCGGTCGTGTGCGTCGGTGACGGCCGAGCCCGCCTGGCTCGCGTCGTAGCCGACCTTGGTCAGGTAGCCCTCGGAGTCGTCGACGAATGCCGTGCCGGCCGCGTTGGTGCCGGTGCTCAGGTCGGCGTTCGCGTTCGCTGCAAGGAACCCATCCGGGTCGTCGTGGATCGCGTTCGCCCTGGTGACTGAGCCGGACATGTCAGCGTTCGCATTCGCCGCAAGGAAGCCATCGGGGTCGTCGTTGATGGCGCTTGCGCCGCCCGATGATCCGCTCGCGTCGTCGAGACGCGCGGTGCCGAACCGTGCACCGCCGCTCGCGGCCTGTGCCGCGGCGTCGGCCTCCGGTGAGCCTTCGACCGGTGCGGCGTTCGCCTGCCCGGCGGAGCGATCGGCGAATTTCCAGTCGTCGCCCATGCGGCCTGCGCCCGTGCCCTCAGGCGACTGGCGGCCGGCGAACTTGTAGTCGTCGCCCGCGCGCACGGTGTTGGTGCCACCTGCGCCGCCCGTCGCGTCGGCGGAGCCGCCCGCGCGTGTCGGGTCGGCCGGGATGACCGTGCGACTGCCCATGCCCGAGGCGTCATCGATGAGCGTCGCGTTGCCGGCACTGAGGTCGCTCTGCGCCATGCGGGTCGCGCCGACCGCGCCGCCGAGCGTGAACGCCTTGCTCATGCGCTGGTCGACGCCGAGTGTGGACAGGCGACCGGCGTCGCCGGCCCGAAGTGCCGACATCTCATCGGCGCTGAGGTCGAAACCGCGGAGCGCGCCCGCGGGGTCCGAGTTCAGCTGGCGCCTGAAACCGGCATCGCTGATCGCGCGCTGGACGACCTTTGCGAGAGCTTCTTTCGACATGTCATTCCTCCCAAGTGTTGCTGTTGGCGGCAGATTGACAGTGGTGTGAGCGCGCTTCGTCCACCCCCACAACTCGCGCTCTGTAAAGCTGATGACGTTCGACTATCTCGCTCCCCTCCGTCCGCTCACTCAAGCTCTGGTAGATCGACCGGCTCGCCGCGCGGCCGGCAGACGCCGCAGTGCAGCGCGTCTTCGACGACCAGCGCGCGCAGCGTCTGGTGTTTGTTGCCGCGGAAGACGTCGATGAGGAACGGCTGGGTCTTCGCGTGCTCGCGGCAGGTACCGCGGCCGCAGAAGCGGCATGCGCCCAGCGCCGTTCTTTCGCACGTCCAACAATCCAACCCATCACTCTCCCCGCGACGCCGAACCCAGTCCGGCGCCTACATAATGCGCCGTCCGCGCGCGGAATTCGCCTGTTTTCTCGCGCGAGGACCGCACCAGCCGCAGGAAGTCCTCCCGGCCCAGCCCCGCCAGGATGAGGTCGGTGCGGGCGGTCACCGTCGCGGTCCGCGGCTGTCCGTACAGCAGGGCTAGCTCGCCGAAAGCCTCTCCACGGGCCAGCTGCCTGACGCTCCCACCCGCGATCGACACCTCCGCCGCGCCTTCGCGGACGACGTAATACCGGTCGCCCGCGTCCCCTTCCGAGAAGACGGTCTGGCCGGCCGGAACTCGGCGGGTGACGAGCCGGGCGGCGATCCGGTCGAGCTCCAGGGCGTCAAGGCCCCGGAAGAACGGCAGCGCAGCCAGCTGGGAGCGCTCCTCCGACGACGAACGGATGCGCGCCGCGATCTCGTAACGGTCGCGCACCCAGCGCTCGAAGTGACCGCGGTCGAGCGACCAGAGCTCGCACGGCTCGAGCGCCCGGACCGTGGCGCCGCGCGGCTTCCGGTCGAGCAGCGCCATCTCGCCGAAGCCTTCACCGGCGAGGATCGTGCCCAGGACCCGTCCGTCGCGAGCGAGCGCCTCCAGACGACCCGATCGGACGAGGTAAAAGCGATCGCCGACCTCGTCGGCCGTGACCACCGTCGCGCCGGCCTCGACCGGCTGCTCCTCCAGGTGGGAAGCGATGGCGAGGAGCGCCGGACCGGGAAGGCCGGCAAAGAAGCGCACGCGAGCGAGGACCGCCGCCCGTTCGTGCACGGTCCCGAGCCGAGCCTGTCGCGCGCGCGCCGTCCGCAGTCGCGTGAAGGTTCGGACGCCGCCGACCACCCGTGCGACGAGCGCGACGAGGAGCGGGCCGACGAATACCAGAACGAGCGCGCCGAGCGCGAGGAATCCACCCGGGCCGCGGGCGAACAGCTCGGCGGCGGCCGTGCCGACACGCGTCTGCCAGAGCGTGAGCGAGAACACCAGGACGAGGAGCGACGTAACGATGGCGAGCGCGCCGAACAGCGCCAGGCCGACCTCGCCGCGCTTCCAACGCTCGCGGCGTCGCAGCTTGCGCACCATCGCGGTCCGCGCGAACGCCATCGAGCGCTGGCGCAGGAATGGGGCGTCGAGGAGATCCACCAGCACGTGGTAGCCATCGAGCTCGAGGATCGGAACGAGGTTCATCACGAGCTGAAAGGTGAAGAGGCTGGCACCCTGGAACGCGACGGCGCCGACGATGCCGTCGTTGAACATCGCGACGATCGCGCAGATCGCGCCGACCGTCGCGCCTCCGATCGGACCCGCGAGCGCGACGACGATCCGCTGCCGGCGCGTGGCCATCGCCATATCGGTCGCGTCCACGTACGCACACGGGAAGAGGTAATAGATCATCAGGCCGAGATGCCGGACACGGCGCCCGTAGTGCCGGATCGCGAGTGCGTGACCGGCCTCGTGCACGGAGATCGAAACGACCTGCAGCAGCGTGAGCGCCAGGATGCCGAGGACGTAGCTCCCATTGACCGTCGCGAGGCCGTGACGGCCCGCGCCGAGCTCGCGGAACCAGATGACGATCCCGGCAAGCGCGAGCAGCAGCACCAGCGTGCCACCGACGCGCGTGAACGCGAGACGTCCGCCCCATCGGTAGACAACGTCGACGGCGCGGTCGGCGTTGTTCCACCGCGCGATGTCCCACATGATCAGCCGGCGCAGCAGCATCGACAGCCGGTTCAGCGGATCGCGCATGGCGCGCCGAGCCGCGAGCTTCTCGTAGATCATCGGCCGCTCCTCACCGAAGAACCCGTTCGCGCCGAGCACGGACGTGACGCGAGCCAGTCGGTCCAGCGCGAATGTGCCGTAACGATCGAGATGCGCGACCAGGATGTCCTGCACGCTGCGCACGCCATCCATGAGGTCGATGAGCCGCAGGTCCTCCGGCTCCAGCCGCGCGTACAGCCCGGCACCACGCTCCCCACGCGGGTTCTTCAGTACGAAGTAGGCGCTGCCGTCGCGCCGGCGCAGCTCCGCGCGCTCGATGTCCGGCACGAGCCGCGGCACGAACGACGCGTAGTCGAGCCGCTCCCGCAGCACCGTCCAGATCCCATCCATCCCCGTCGGCGCACGTTACCGCTCGCAGCACGTCAGCGCACCTGCTAGCGTTTCAGGCGTCCAATGAAGATCGGTGTCCCGAAAGAGACCATGCCCGGCGAGACCCGGGTAGGGCTTGTTCCGGAGACGGTCGGGCGGCTCGCGAAGTCGGGGAACACGGTCCTGGTGGAGCGCGGCGCAGGCGTCGCCTCCGCGTTCCCGGATGACGCGTACGAGAAGGCCGGCGCGCAGCTGGTCGACAACGCGTTCGACGCGGAGCTCGTCGCCAAGGTGCAGCGCCCAACGGACGCCGAGATCACGAAGCTCCGCGCGGGCACGGTCCTCATCGCGTTCCTCTCGCCGCTGGTCAATACCGACCTCGCGCGCACGCTGGCCGAGCGCAAGGTCACCGCGCTCAGCATGGATGCGATCCCGCGCATCACGCGGGCGCAGCCGATGGACGCGCTCTCGTCGCAGGCGACCGTCGCCGGCTACAAGGCCGTGCTCCTCGCAGCCGCGGCGCTCCCGAAGTTCTTCCCGATGCTCACGACCGCGGCGGGCACCATCGCGCCGGCCAAGGCGCTGATCATCGGCGCCGGCGTCGCCGGGCTGCAGGCCATCGCGACCGCGCGGCGACTCGGCGCGGTGGTCGAGGCCTTCGACACGCGCCCGGTGGTGAAGGAACAGGTCAATAGCCTCGGCGCGAAGTTCCTCGAGATCGATCTCGGCGAGAGCGGCGCCGGCGCGGGCGGCTACGCCAAAGAGCTGTCCGAGGACGCGCACCGCAAAGAGGTCGAGCTCCTCGCCAAGGCGGCGCGCGAGAACGACATCATCATCACGACCGCGGCCATCCCCGGTCGCAAAGCACCGGTGCTGATCACCAAGGAGATGATCCCGACGATGAAGCCTGGCTCGGTGATCGTCGACCTGGCGGCGGAGACCGGCGGCAACTGCGAGCTCACCGAGGGCGGGAAGACCGTCGTCGTGAGCGGCGTGACGATCATCGGCACGCTGAACATCCCGGCGTCGATGCCCTTCCACGCGAGCCAGATGTACTCACGCAACGTCGCCAGCCTTCTGGGACTCATGATCAAGAAGGACGGTGTGTTCGATCTCAACCTCGGCGACGAGGTCGTGAAGGGCACGGTCATCACGCACGACGGTGAGGTCGTGCACGAGGGCACCAAGAAGGCGATCCAGCCGACGCCTGCGGCAGCGCGCGCATGAGCAACGAGGTCCTGCTCGGCGCGTACATCTTCATGCTCGCGATCTGGGTCGGCAACGAGGTCATCTCGAAGGTGCCGACGACGCTGCACACGCCGCTGATGTCAGGTGCGAACGCGATCCACGGCATCATCATCGTCGGCGCACTTCTCGTCGCCACCGCTCTGCCCGGTCCGCTCGGCACCGTGCTCGGCTTCCTCGCTGTGGTACTGGGCACGATCAACGTGGTCGGCGGCTTCGTCGTCACCGACCGCATGCTGCAGATGTTCAAGGCGCGCCCACGACCCGCGAAGCCGGCCGAGAAGAAGTAGTGGAACAGCTCCGCGAGTTCGTCCCGTGGGTCTATTTCATCGCGTCGATCACCTTCATCTACGGCCTGAAGGGTCTCTCGGGTCCGGCCACCGCGCAGATGGGCAACCGCGTTGCGGCGGCGGGCATGCTCGCGGCGGTCATCGCGACGTTCATCGAGAAGCAGGTCGCGGACGCCTGGATCCTCGTGCTGCCGGCGATCGCGATCGGGACCGTGATCGGTTTCGTCGGCGCGCGCCAGGTCCCGATGACGGCGATGCCGCAGATGGTCGCCATCTTCAACGGCGCCGGTGGTGGCGCGGCGGCGCTCGTCTCCATCCTCGAGTACATGCACGCGAGCTCCACGACCACGGGCGCGTCCGTCGGCGAGGTGATCGCGATCCTGTTGGGCCTGATGATCGGCGCCGTCTCGTTCTCCGGCAGCGTCGTCGCGTTCGGCAAGCTGCAGGGCCTCATCGACGCGAAGGCCTTCAAGTACGCGGGCCAGCAGCTGGTCACCGGTGGTCTCTTCGCCGGCATGATCGTCCTCGCGCTCCTGCTAATGGCCGACGCCGCGGGAATGGTGGATGCGCCGAGTGGGCTCGCGCTCGGGCTGATCGCGCTGCTCGCGCTCGCGTTCGGCGTCGCACTTGTCATGCCGATCGGCGGAGCGGACATGCCGGTCGTGATCTCGCTCCTCAACGCCTACACCGGACTCGCGGTCGCCATGGCGGGACTGGCGATCGGGAACCAGATGCTCATCGTCGCCGGCACGCTGGTCGGCGCGTCGGGCACCATCCTCACCCGCCTCATGTCGAAGGCGATGAACCGGTCGCTGACCAACGTCCTCTTTGGAGCGTTCGGGGCGGCCACCGCGGCCACCGCCGGAGCCAAGACGGACGACGGACGCTCGTTCCGCGAGGTGAGCGCCGAGGATGCCGCGATCCTGCTCGGCTACGCGCAGAGCGTGATCATCGTTCCCGGCTACGGCCTCGCCGTGGCGCAGGCGCAGCACAACGTACGCGAGCTCGCGGACCTCCTCGAGGCCAAGGGCATCGAGGTGCGGTACGCGATCCACCCCGTCGCCGGCCGGATGCCGGGTCATATGAACGTCCTGCTCGCCGAGGCCAACGTGCCGTACGAGAAGCTGTTCGACATGGAGCAGATCAACGAGGAATTCCAGCGCGCCGACGTGGCGCTGGTCATCGGCGCGAACGACGTCACGAACCCCGCGGCGCGCAAGGACACGACGAGCCCGATCTACGGGATGCCGATCCTCAACGTCGACCAGGCGCAGAACATCATCGT
>JBDTMY010000048.1:0-4864 GCA_039934015.1 Chloroflexota bacterium
CGGCACTGGCACGGAGGCGACGCCGGGCAGGACGGTCGAGGTCCATTACGTGGGTGTCGCCTGGTCGACGAAGAAGCAGTTCGACGCGTCGTGGGACCGGGGCGAGGCCTTTGACTTCCCGCTCGGCGCGGGCCGCGTGATCCGCGGCTGGGACGAAGGCGTCAGAGGCATGCGGATAGGCGGACGCCGCCGTCTCACAATTCCGCCCTCGCTGGGCTACGGCGCGCGCGGCGCGGGCGGCGACATCGGACCGAACGAGACGCTGGTGTTCATCGTCGACCTGCTCGCGGTTCGTTAGCCCGCGAGCGCCCGAACTCTTTTGGGCGTTGCATAAATATGCGGACCGCCGCATAATATGCGGGCATGCCGGTGAAGGTCGCGATCGTCGGGGCAACGGGCTACGCGGGTGGCGAGCTCGCGCGCCTGCTGCTGCGCCATCCCGAAGCGCGTCTCGTCGCCGCGGTCGCGCGGGGGCGCCAGGGCGAGCCGCTTCGCGACGTGCAGCCGCATCTGCACGCCGCGCCTTCGTCGTTGGTCGTGAGCGCGGATCCCGGCGACGCCGAGGTCGTGTTCACCGCACTCCCGGCAGGTGAAGCCGCCAAGCTGGCGCCGTCGTGGCTCGCGGAGGGCCGTTCGATCATCGACATTGGCTCCGACTTCCGCCTGCGCGACCCGAAGGATTACGAGCGCTGGTATGGCTACACGCATCCCGCGCCGGAGCTGCTGAAAGAAGCGGTCTACGGGCTCACCGAGCTGACGCGCGAGCGCCTTCGCGGCGCGCGCGTGGTCGCCAATCCTGGCTGCTATCCGACCGCCACGCTCCTCGCCCTCGCGCCGGCGCTGCGCGCGAACCTTGTCGAGGACGACGTCATCGTGGACGCCAAGTCCGGCGTTTCCGGCGCCGGCCACAACGTCGACGACGCATACCTGTTCGGCACCATCGACGAGAGCGTTCGAGCGTACGGCGTGCCGAAGCACCGTCACACGCCCGAGATCGCGCAGGAAGTTCGCGTTATGTCAGGGCGAGCGCCGCACCTCACGTTCACGCCACATCTCATCCCGATGACCCGTGGTCTTCTCGCGACGTGTTACGTGACGCTGCGCGACGCAGTCGACGCCGCGCGCGTGGCCGCGGCATATGCGACGGCGTACGCCGAGGAGCCCTTCGTGCGCGTGACGAGCTCGTTTCCGGCGACGAAGGCGACGCTTGGGAGCAACTGGTGCCTCGTGCACGCCGTTGTCGACGAGCCGAATCGCCGGCTCATCGCCTTCGCAGCGATCGACAATCTCGTGAAGGGCGCGGCCGGATCGGCGATCCAGAACCTCAATGCGATGCGGGGCTACCCCGAGACGATGGGTCTCGAGGCGCTCCCGCTCTGGCCGTGACCGACGGACGCGGCGTCACGTTCGCGCACGGCTTTCGCGCCGGTGCGGCCAAGGCCGGGGTGAAGCACGGCCGGCCGGAGCGCCTGGACGTGGCGCTCATCGTCTCGGAGCGACCATGCACCGCCGCGGCCGTCTTCACGACGAACCAGGTCATCGCCGCGCCATGCGTGGTGACGCGCCGGCACGTCGAACGTGGAGAGCTTCGCGCCATAGTCGTGAACTCGGGGAACGCGAATGCCTGCACCGGCGAGCAGGGGGAGCGCGATGCGATCGCGATGGCGGAGGCGGCCGCGGCGGTGGTGCGATGCACGCCGTACGAGGTGGCCGTCGCGAGCACCGGCGTGATCGGTTTCAAGCTGCCGGTCGAGCGGATCGCCGCGGTCTTGCCCATGATCGAGCTCACCGAGGGCGGCTGGGACGAGACCTCGCGCGCGATGATGACCACCGACACTCGCCCGAAGGTGACCGAGCGCGAGCTTCATCTCACCGCGGGCACGGTGCGGATCGGTGGCGTCGCGAAGGGCGCGGGGATGATCCATCCGAACATGGCGACGCTCCTCGCGTTCGTCACGACGGACGCCGCCGTTGAGACCGGCGACCTGCGCAGGATCGTGTCCCACGTCGCGGACACGACATTCAACGCGATCTCGGTGGACGGCGACACCAGCACGAACGACACGCTGCTCGTGCTTGCGAACGGCGCCTCCGGAGTCGCCCCGAAAGGCGCGGACCTCGCGATGTTCGAGGAGGGCCTCCGCGCGGTGTGCGCGCAGCTGGCGCGCATGATCGTCGCGGACGGCGAGGGCGCGACGAAGGTATTCGAGGTACGCGTCCGTGGAGCGGAGTCCGCGGCCGACGCGCGCCTCGCCGCGCGGACCATCACGAACTCGAACCTGGTGCGCACCGCGATCCACGGCGGCGATCCGAACTGGGGCCGCGTGCTCGCGGCCGCGGGCCGGTCGGGCGCGCGCGTCGACGACCGCCGCGCGAGCGTCCGGATCGGCAGCCTCTACGTCTACCGCGACGGCGCCCCGCTCGCCGTCGCCGACGCGGACGTGCGCGCGCTGTTCGCTGCGGCCGAGATCGAGATCGAGGTGGACCTCGGCCTCGGCGACGGCCAAGCTGTGGCGTGGGGCTGCGACCTTTCGGCGGAGTACGTGCGCATCAACGCCGAGTACATGACGTGAGCGATGTGCTCGTGCTCAAGATCGGCGGCTCGGTGCTGGGCGAGGAAGCGGCGGCGCTCGACGTGGTGGCCGCGCTCCACGATTCCGGGCACTCGCTCGTGGTCGTCCACGGCGGCGGTCCGCTCGCGACCGAGTGGTCCGGCCGTCTCGGCCTCGAGACGCGGTTCGTCCGCGGTCTGCGCGTGACGGACGCGCCGACGCGCGACGTCGCGCTCGCGACGATGGCCGGACTGGCCAACTCGCGCGTCGTCGCGGCGCTCATCGGGCGTGGCGTCCCCGCGGTCGGCCTCTCAGGCATCGACGGCGGGATGCTTCGCGCCGAGCGCGAGGACGCGGAGCTCGGACTCGTCGGCCGCGTGGCCCTGGTCGATAGCGGGCTCCTCGAGGAGCTGCTCGAGGCCGGTCGCGTTCCTGTCGTGGCCCCGGCCGCGCTGGATAAGAAGGACGGCGAGCTGCTGAACGTGAACGGTGACGCGGTCGCCGGCGCGCTCGCCGCGAGCCTGGGCGCGCGGCTGCTCGTCTTCGTGACCGACGTCCCAGGTGTGCGCTCGAAGGACGGCAAGGTCATCGCGTCGCTCGACGCGGACCGCGCGAAGGCGCTGGTCGACGACGGCACGATCGAAGGCGGCATGATCCCGAAGGTCGAGGCGTGCCTCGTGGCCGCGAGCTCCGGCTGCCGAGCCGCGATCGTCGCGGCGCGCGGGGCCGATGCGATCGAGAGACTGCTCATCGGCGAGAAGGTCGGCACGGTCTTCGAGGCGGCGGCATGAGGGAAGCTCTCACGCGCAAGCACCATCGGCAGCAGGCGCTGGTGCGTCTCGTGCGTCAGCACCGGCTCTCCACGCAGGAAGAGCTCGTGCACGCTCTCAAGGGCGCGGGTTTCCCAGCGACGCAGGCGACCGTGTCGCGCGACATCGTCGAGCTCGGCCTGGTCAAGGTCGCGCGCGACGGCGCGCACATCTACGCGCCGCCCACCGCGGCGAGCCAGGGCGGCGGCACCGATCGGCTGCGCCGATTCAGCGAGGACTACCCGGTGGAGGCCGCCGTCGCGGCCAACATGGTCGTGCTGCGCTCATCGCCCGGCACAGCGAACGCCCTCGGCGCGGCGCTCGACGCGTCCGGCCTGAGCGAGATCCTCGGCACGCTCGCCGGTGACGACACGGTCTTCGTCGCGACCTCGACCGAGCGGCATGCCCGTTCGCTGCTCACGCGACTGACCGCGTTCGGGATCGCTCGGAGGGAGAAGGCATGACCGCGCAGCAGCACAAAGGGGAGACATGCGTTCTCGCGTACTCGGGCGGACTCGACACCAGCGTCGCGGTCGCGTGGCTGCGCGAGACGCACGGCTTCGAGGTCGTCACGTGCACCGGCGACCTCGGCTCGGTGCGCGATCTCGAGCAGATCCAGAAGAAGGCGATCGCGAGCGGGGCGCGTAAAGCGATCGTGCAGGACGCGCGCGACATCTTCGTCCGGTTCTTCGTCTGGCCCGCGCTGCAGGCGGGCGCGCTGTACGAGGAGCGCTATCCGCTCGCGACCGCGCTGGGTCGGCCGCTCCTCGCGAAGCTGCTCGTCGACGCGGCGCGGGAGGAGAACGCGCGTTTCGTCGCGCACGGCTGCACCGGAAAGGGCAACGATCAGGTGCGCTTCGACCTCGCCGTGGGCGCGCTCGCGCCTGACCTCAAGGTGATCGCCCCGATGCGCGGCGGCATGAACATGACGCGCGACGAGGAGATCGAATACGCGCGCGAGCGCGGCATCCCCGTGGAGGCGACCAAGAAGAGCCCGTACAGCGTCGACGAGAACCTCTGGGGACGGTCGATCGAGGCCGGCGTGCTCGAGGATCCCTGGGGCGCTCCGCCGCGCGACGTCTTCCAGTGGACCGTCGATGCCGACGAGGCGCCGGCGAAGCCGCGCGAGGTCGTCATCGGATTCAAAGAAGGAATACCAGCGAGCCTGGATGGCGACGACGTCGAAGGCGTCGAGATGATCGAGCAGTTGAACAAGCTCGGCGGTAAGTACGGAATCGGCCGCATCGATCAGATCGAGAACCGTCTGGTGGGGATCAAGTCGCGCGAGATCTACGAGGCGCCGGCCGCGGTGATCCTCCACGCTGCGCACCGCGCACTCGAGGACCTGGTGCTGACGAAGGAAACGCTCCGATTCAAGGCGAAGCTCGCGCAGGAGTACGCCGACCTCGTCTACAACGGCCTGTGGTTCACCGCGCATCATCAGGACCTCGCGGCGTACGTCCGCAGCACGCAGCGTTTCGTCAGCGGCGAGATCCGCGTGCG
>JBDTMY010000049.1:0-5594 GCA_039934015.1 Chloroflexota bacterium
CTCCGCTCGAAGCAGAGAGGCGAGCGCCGCGTACCGTTCACCGAATTCATGACCGGCCCAAAGAAGAACGTACGTCGCGAGGACGAGCTCATCGTCGCGGCGGAGTGGGATGATGCCGGACCGGCACAGACATTCATGAAGGTCGGCACGCGCAACGCGATGGTGATCGCCGTCGCGGGGCTCGCTCTTGTCGTCGACCGCGCGCGAAAGCGTGTCGGCGTAGGACTTGGGTCGTGCGGTCCCACGATCCTGCGCGCGCCGAAAGCCGAGGCGTTCGCGACCGCGATCTTCGACGCCCACGGCTGGGATCGGCACCTCACGCCGAGCGACGCCGAGCTGAGCGAATTCGGCGGACTCGTGGCGACCGCGGCGCGACCGATCGACGACGTGCGCGGCACAGCCGCGTATCGGCGACACGTGCTATCGGTCATGGGCGCACGTGCCCTGGCGCGAGTGTGGTCGCTGAAGTGAGGCTGAAGCTGCAGGTCAACGGCGGCGAGCGCGAGGCCGAGGCACAGGGTCACGAGAGCCTCCTGACCGTCCTCCGCGAACGGCTCGGGCTTTGGGGGAGCAAGAACGCCTGCGAACAGGGCGAGTGCGGATCGTGCTCGGTGCTGATGGATGGCCAGCTCGTGTGCGCGTGTCTGGTCCTGGCCGGCGCTGCCGAGGGCCGCGACGTCCGCACCGTCGAGGATCTCGCCGACGGCGAGCACCTGCACCCCGTGCAGAGCGCGTTCGTGGATGCCGGCGCGGTGCAATGCGGCTTCTGCACGCCGGGCTTCATCGTCGCGACCGCCGCGCTCCTGCGCGACAACCCCGAGCCGTCCGACGGCGAGATCCGTGAGGCGCTGTCGGGCAACATCTGCCGCTGCACCGGCTACGGGAAGATCCTCGAGGCGGTGCACCGTGCGGCGGCCCGGGGCCGCAGCGCATGACGATCGCTCCGACCAGGCAGCGACTGCGCGGCGTCGTGGGCGAATCCGCCCCGCGCGCCGATGCGCCGCCCAAGGTGAAGGGCGAGTTCCTGTACGGGAGCGATCTGTCGCGCGAGGGGATGCTCTACGGCGCGACGCTGCGAAGCCCGCACCCGCACGCGCGCATCGTGGCGATCGATGTCGCGCCCGCGCGCCGCATGCCCGGCGTGCGCGCCGTGCTCACGTCGGACGACCTTCCCACGCGCGATAAGTTCGGCCTGATGCGCGCGGACCAGCCGGTGCTAGCGACGCGCGTGGTTCGCTACGTCGGCGAGGCGGTGGCGATCGTGGCGGCGGACGATCCCGAGCAGGCGCGCCTGGCGGCCAAGGCGATCCAGGTCGAGTACGAGCTCCTGCCCGCCGTCACGGATGTCGTCGCGGCGCTGCAGCCGGACGCGCTGAAGCTGCACGATCCGATCGACGGGAACGTGATCGAGGATGTGCGCGTGGTCCACGGCGACATCGACGCGCTCGCGGATGTCGTCGTCGAGGGCGAGTACGAGGTCGCGATGCAGGACCAGGCCGCGCTCGGACCGGAAGCCGGACTCGCGATACCCGGACAGGACGGCGGCGTGACGCTCCACATCGCGACGCAGTGGCTGCATGAGGACCTCCGCCAGATAGCGCCGTGCCTGGGGCTCCCAGAGGAGAAGGTCAGGCTCGTGCTCGCCGGAGTCGGCGGCGCCTTTGGCGCGCGGGAGGACGTCACGCTGCAGATCCACGTGTGCTTGCTGGCACTCGCGACCAAGCGCGCGGTCCGCATGACCTACGGTCGCGAGGAGTCCTTTTATGGGCATGTGCATCGTCACCCCGCGCGCATGTGGTACCGGCACGGCGCGACGCGCGACGGCCAGCTGGTGTTCGTGCGCGCGACGATCGTGCTCGATGGCGGCGCGTACGCGTCGTCCACCTTCGCCGTTGTCGCCAATGCCGCGTGCTTCGGTGCCGGTCCGTACCGCGTCCCCAACGCGCTCATCCATGCGGTCGGCGCGTACACCAACAACCCGCCGACCGGCGCGATGCGCGGCTTCGGCGCGGTGCAGTCGTGCTTCGCCTACGAGGCGCAGATGGACAAGCTCGCGGCCGCGCTTGGGATGGATCCCATCGAGCTCCGGGCGCGCAACGCACTGGAGAACGGCGACCGGATCGTGACCGACCAGCCGGTCGAGGGCTCCGCGCCCGTCGCGGACGTGATCCAGCGCTGCGCGGCACTGCCGCTGCCGCCGCAGCGGTCATCGGCCGACCTGCTCGAGCTCCCGGGCGGCACCGGCAACCTCACGCACGGAGAAGGCGTTCGACGCGGCGTCGGTTTCGCGGTCGGGATGAAGAATGTGTGCTACTCGCACGCGTTCGACGACTTCTCGACCGCGCGCGTGCGTGTCGAGCGCGACGCGCAGGGCGCGGTCGCACGCGTGCACACCGCGGCATCCGAGGTCGGGCAGGGGATCGCCCTCGTCTGCGAGCAGATCGCGCGCACCGAGCTCGGCGTCCAGCGCGTCATCGTCGAGACGCCGGACACGACCATCGGCTCCGCGGGATCGTCATCCGCGTCGCGGCAGACCTGGATGACCGGTGGCGCCGTCCTCGCGGCCTGCCGCGAGGTGAAGGCCGAGCTCGTCCGGCGCGCCGGCGCTCTCGGGCGTTCCGTCGACAAGGTCGATCTCGCGGAGCTCCTGAGCACGCCGGCCGAGCGCGTGGTCACGCATCGCCACCGGCCGACCGAGAAGCGGAACGACACGACGCAGAACGACGGCCACGTCGCGTTCCTGTTCGCTGCGCACCGCGCGGTGGTCGACGTGGATGTGGACACCGGTCTGGTGAAGGTCGTGCAGATCGCGACCGCCCAGGACGTGGGTAAGGCGATCAATCCGCTCGCGGTCATCGGGCAGCTCGAGGGCGGCATCGCGCAGGGTCTCGGCCTCGCGGTGATGGAGGAGGTCCAGCTGAAGGACGGCGCCGTGCGCAACGCGTCGTTCACCGATTACCTGCTGCCGACGATGCTGGACATGCCCCCCGTCGTTTGCGATCTCATCGAGTTCCCGCATCCCGACGGCCCGTACGGCGCGAAGGGCGTCGGCGAGCCGCCGACCATCTCGAGCACGCCCGCGATCGTGGCCGCGATCCGCGCGGCGACGGGGCGCGCCCTCGAGCGCGTGCCGGTGCGGCCCGACGACATCGTCTTCGGCGCGTCCTCGCGGTCCGGCTGGCGCATCGTCGCCGGCGCCGACCCGCGCCACGCTATCCGCGCCTAGCGCGTACCCGATCGTCGAACTTGCGCCTGCCGCGCATCATTCAAGCGATGCTCTCGCTGGAAACGCTGCGCGCTGCGCCGAAGGTGCTTCTGCACGACCACCTCGACGGCGGCCTTCGACCTGTCACGATCGTCGAGCTCGCGCACGAACAGAAGTACGGCGGTCTCCCGAGCACGGACCCGGGCGAGCTGGCCCGCTGGTTCCACGCCAGTGCCGCGAGCGGCTCGCTCGCGCTGTACCTGCGCGGCTTCGCGCACACCATCGCGGTGATGCAGACGCCCGAGGCGCTCGAGCGCGTGGCCTTCGAGTGCGGCGAGGACCTGGCGCGCGACGGCGTGGTGTACGCCGAGGTCCGCTACGCGCCGGTCTTCAGCACGCAGGCTGGGATGAATCTCGAGCAGGTCGTCGACGCCGTCGTTCGTGGCTTCGAGCGCGCGGAGGCGCGCCATCCGATCACGCTCCGCCAGATCATCTGCGCGATGCGTGACCGCACTGACTCGCTCGAGATGGCCGAGCTCGCGATCGCCTTCCGCGAGCGCGGTGTGGTGGGCTTTGACATCGCGGGTGAGGAGGCCGGCCATCCGCCGAAGGCGCATCTTGAGGCGTTCCAGCTCTGCCGGCGCGAGAACTTCTCGATCACGATCCACGCCGGCGAGGCGTTCGGCCCCCGGTCGATCTGGCAGGCGCTGCAGTACTGCGGCGCTCACCGTATCGGGCACGGCGTGCGGCTCATCGAGGACATGGCGATCGTCGAGGGGAAGGTCGTGAAGCTCGGCCCGCTCGCCGCGTACATGAAGGACAAACGCATTCCCCTCGAGCTCTGCCCCACCAGCAACGTCGACACCGGCGCGGTCGCCTCGTTGCAGGAGCATCCGATCCGCTACTTCATGGAGCAGCGCTTCCGCGTGACCGTGAACACCGACAACCGGCTCATGTCAGACGTGACGCTCTCGGAGGAGTTCCGCCGTCTGTCGCGTGCCTTCGCCCTCACGCTCGATGACGTCGAGAAGCTCACGCTGAACGCGATGAAGAGCGCTTTCATCGGCTACGACGAGCGTCTTTCGCACATCTACGGCAAGATCAAGCCAGGATTCGCGAGGCTGCGCGGCGAGCCTGCGCTCGCCGGATATCGGCTTCCGCCCAGCGCCTGATGAATCGCGGCCATAACCAAAAGGTATCGGACTTCTGTTCACAAGAGCCAACTAGAATCATGGCGTGATCCGTCTGCCGGCGCTCGACGCCGCGCGCATTCGTCGTCGACAGATCCTACGCGTCGGGTTCGCCACGGCCGTGGTGCTCGGCCTCACAGAGCTGGCCGTCGCGATCGCGCCGTACCTGCGCGTGACACGCATCATCGGCCTCGGAGCGCCCGTGCCCGTCGGCACCGCGAAGGACATCCTCGCGCAGTTCGCGGCGACGAAGGACCGTCCGATCCTCTTCCGCGAAGGCCGCTTCTTCCTGCTGCATGCGCCTGGCGGGATCATCGCCGCCTATCGGAAGTGCACGCATCTCGGATGCACGGTCCCGTTCTCGGACGCCACGGACGCCTTCGCGTGCCCGTGCCACGGGTCGCAGTACGACAAGCACACCGCCGCCGTGCTGAGGACGCCCGCGCCGCGCCCCCTCGACCTCTTCCACATCACCCAGTTGGCGAACGGCACGCTCATCGTCGACACCAATCCGCTGAGCGCGATGAAGCGCGACGACTGGGACCCGGCGCAGCTCGAGATCCGCGCCTAGCCGAGCGGGTCACCGCGGCCGGCCAGGGTCAACGCACGCTCACGTCCACATACGCCCCGAGGTTCTCGAGCCACTCGACCCCGTCGATCACCGGCCGCACGTACAGGCGATAGACGCCGGGCGCGGTCGGCGCCTGGATCTGCACGCGGAACCACGCTTGCTGGCCCGGACCGACCCATGTCGTCGTTTGCTGCGCCGGACGATTGGGGGCGATCCAAGCTGATGACGCGAGCATGCTCGGCGCATCCTGGGGACCCCATGTCCCGAGCCGGACGGCGGTCGCCTGACCGAGATCCCATCCGGTCGCGCCCGTGTTCGTGATGGCGAACACCCATTCCGCGGTCTGCCCGGGCGCGACCGTCGGATATGCGGACTGCGTGTAGAAGGCCGTGTGGTACTGCGGCGGCGAATACGTCCGATCCACGAGCGAACCGAATGTGACGACCCAGACGCACGGGAACACTCCGCCGCACGCGACGCCCAGGCCCGCGGCGCGATATCGCCCGTCACTCAGCTGCGCCGAATGCGGCGGCGAGGTGAGCCAGAGGCGCATCGCGACGTCAACTGTCAGGGCGCCCCAGGCGATGATCTCACTGGTGAACGCCTCGCTCACGGGATATCCCGCACC
>JBDTMY010000050.1:0-4638 GCA_039934015.1 Chloroflexota bacterium
TCGCCGAGGCCGAACGCTTCATCGCTGCCGGCATCCCGCTCGTCGCGTCGATCAACGGCAATCTGCCTGGCTTCCTCTTCAAGAAGACAAGTGGGCATCTTCTGGTGATCAGTGGATTCACTTCGGCGGGAGACGTCATCACGAACGATCCCGCGGTGTTCGTGAACGCCGACGTGCGAAAGGTCTACGGCCGAGCGGACTTCGAAGACGTCTGGCTCGGCGGTTCGGCCGGCATCGTCTACGTGATCTATCGGAACGGCACCGCGCTGCCACCGAACGTCCTGAACCTGCCGCCGAACTGGTGATGCGCGGGCTGATGCTGAGCGCGCTGCTCCTGGCAGCGTGCTCAGGCGGCCCGCAGTCCGCGACCGCGTCCGTCTCGCCGTCCGCGACACCGACCGCGGCTGTCAGCGCCCCGGCGAGCGCCTCCCCGTCCGCGGCAAGCTCTCCAGCCGCCCCGGCGCTAGCCGATCCCACGCCGCGCAGCTTCACCCGCGTCGCGTTCGATGCCGGTTCGCATGACGGGACGGTGACCAAAGACCTGCGCATCCAGCTCGGCGCATCGCCGGCGAAGGGCAGCTACACCGACCCCTACGGCGGAACGATCGCGGACGAGCACGGCACGTGGACGTCGAGCGCGGTCCGCACGCCGTTCGCCTTCGACCAGCTCGTCGCCTCGTGGAACGCGGTCACGCCGTCCGGCACCTGGATCGAGGTCCAGATGCGCGCGAGTGGCGCGTCGCGTGCGACGAAGTGGTACACGCTCGCGATCTGGTCGTCCGGGGACGAGACGATCCACCGCACGACGCTCAAGGGCCAGAACGACGCCGACGGCCGCGTGAACGTGGACACCTTCGAGAAGGCGAACGGTGCCGCGGAGCTCACTTCGTACGAGCTGCGCGTCACACTGCACCGGAAGGCGGACGTGAGGGGTGGGGCGGACGTGAGCGCGACGCCTGCGGTGAGCCTTCTGGCTGCGGTGACGTCGCGTGCGACCGAGTACTCGATCCCGAGCGCGTTCGGCGGGCCGGCGCGGGACCTCGATGTGCCGACACTGTCGCAAGAGACGCACGCCGGCCACTACCCCGAGTTCGACGGCGGGGGCGAGGCGTGGTGCAGTCCAACGTCGACGGCGATGGTCCTGGGCTTTTGGAAAACGGGTCCGGGGGGCGCGGACCTCGCGACATTCCCTGGCGCCTCGCACGCCGACGGTCAGGTCGATCACGCGGCGCGCTTCAGCTACGACTGGAGCTACAGCGGCGCAGGGAACTGGCCCTTCAACGCCGCCTATGCCGCCCAGCACGGTCTCGAGGGATTCATCACGCGGCTGCGCTCGCTGGCGGAGGCCGAGCGCTTCATCTCGGCCGGCATCCCGCTCATCGCCTCGATCAGCGGTGTCCTTCCAGGATTCCTCTTCACGAGCACGAGTGGCCACCTGCTGGTGATCCGCGGGTTCGCCGCGAACGGTGATGTCATCACGAACGATCCCGCCGTTCGGGCCAATGCTCAGGCTCGCAAGGTCTACCCGCGTGCCGATTTCGAGCGCGTCTGGCTCGGCGGATCGACCGGGTCGGTCTATGTCATCCACCCGCCGGGCGTCCGTCTTCCGGCGAACGTCCCGGGTCTCCCCGCGAACTGGTGATCCGCGTCCAGCTCATGGAAGGGCCCGAGTGCGGACTCTGCGAAGAGACGCTCGCGGTACTTCGTCGCCTGAGCCGGCGCACGCCGCTCGACATCGAGCGCGTCGACGTCACGCGCGACGGGGGCCTTCTCGATCGCTACGTCATGCGCGTCCCGGTGCTCGTAGTCGGCGATTCGGAGCTCGACGCCGCCGGCATCGACGATGCCGCGATCCGCCGGTGGCTGGACGAGGTCGGTCGCTGATAAGCAGCACGCCGACGGCGGCACGGAGGTCCTTCGAACGCCGCTACCGCGAGACTGGCACGCCCGCGCGCGCCGCGGGCACCAAGGCGTACCTCAAGAGCGATCTGCGCTTCTACGGCACGACCATGCCGGACATCCGTCGGGTGGCGAACGACTTCGCGCGCAAGCATCCGGAGCTCACACGCGCAGAGCTGCGCAAGATCGTCGACGAGCTGTGGTCGACCGACGTCTTTGAGCTTCGGTCAGGGGGCATCGCGTTGCTGTCGCGGTACTCAGCTCTGCTCGCGGAGCGCGATCTCCCGTGGCTTCTCGGCTTCGTGCGGCTCTCGCAGACCTGGGCGCATGTTGACTGGCTCGCGTCGGACGTGATCGGCGGAGTGGTGGGCGAGTCGCGCACGGCACTGCGACGGCTGCCGGCGTGGGCGCGCGACGAGAACTTCTGGGTGCGCCGCACGGCGCTGCTCGCGCAGCTCCGGCCACTGAGTCATGAGGCGGGCGACTTCGCGCTGTTCGCGCGCCTCGCGGCGCCGATGCTGGAGGAGCGAGAGTTCTTCATCCGGAAGGCGATCGGGTGGGTGCTGCGCGAGGTGAGCAAGAAGCGTCCGAAGCTGGCGTTCGAGTTCCTGCGCGCGCACCGGGACGAGGTCTCCGCGCTGACGCTCGGAGAAGGCGCGAAGTACCTGCCCGCAGCGCAGCGTCGCGCGTTGGGACTACCGGCGAAGGCGGCGTGGAGGCTGCGCGACGAGCGGCGGGTTACGCCACGACGGGGCGCTGCCTGAGGTGAAGCGCGTAGAACCACGCGATGTGCTCGTTCGTCCAGGCCGGCGCCTCGAGCGGGAGCATGTGACCGATGCCCCGTGCGACGTGCACTTCGGCGGTGGGGTTCGCGCGCCGAAAGAATTCGGCGTCGCGCACGGAGAAGACGTGGTCGTCGGTGCCCCAGAGCACCAGCGTGGGGATATCCCGTAGCGCGGAAACTTTGCCGCGGAGCGTGTAGCCGAGCTGCTCACCGCCCGGGAGCGGGAGAAGGAACAGGCGACGCCAGCGCGAGGGCTGATTTGCCCAGACGATCGCGCGGATGGAACGCGTCGCGGCCGGCGAACGACGGTCACGTCGAAGCAGCTGCGCGATGAAGTGCGCATCGCCGCGGCGCGCCCGCCCGATCAGGAAGCGGCGCAGCATCGCGCCCGTCCCGTGGTCGTACGGACGGAGCAGCACCCGACCGATGAGCGGCACGCAGTAGAGCTTGTAGGCCCAGAGCATCGAACGGCCGAGGCCGGCCGGCGCGACAAGCACGAGTCCGTCGACTGCCGCGGGCCGCCGTAGCGCGAGCTGGAGCGCGATGCCACCGCCCAGCGAATGCCCGAGGAAGACGGCGCGCTCGACGCCCAGCTTGCCGACGACCTCGAGCACCAGGTCGGCGAGCTGCGTGAAGCGCGCGTCGGCCTTGCGTAGCGCCGGCGTCAGGCCGAAGCCGGGGAGCTCGACGACGTGCGTGGTGTAACCGAGGCCGCGGAGCGCGCGCGCCTGAGGAGCGAGTGCCTCCGCGGTCGCGCCCATCCCCGGGAGCAGGACGGCGTGCGGCCCGAGCGCCGGACCGCAGCTCTTTACCCGGATCCGGTAACCCGCGTGCTCGACGATCGACTCACGCACCTCATCACTATGTACCCGCGATCACGGATCAAGGAGTCCGGACGGGTTAGGACCTAGGTCATCACCCCGGTGGGGGATTCGGTACAGTCCGAGGGGTCAGCCCGCACCCTCCAAGAACGGCGAGAGAAGGGGTCTCCTCATGGTTTATCGGGCCGAGTACATCTGGATCGACGGCACCAAGCCGACCGCCAAGCTTCGCTCCAAGGGAAAGGTCGTGCCCGAGGGCCAGGAGCCGCCGATCTGGGGCTTCGACGGATCGAGCACTCAGCAGGCGCCCGGCGCCAACTCCGACTGCGTCCTGCGGCCGGTGTTCGTCTGCCCCGACCCGATCCGCGGCGGCAACAACAAGCTCGTGATGGCCGAAGTGCTCCTACCCGACATGACGCCGCACGTGACCAACACGCGCGCGGCGTGCGCCGCGATGGCGAAAGCGCACGCGCGCGACGAGGCCTGGTTCGGCATCGAGCAGGAGTACACGTTCTTCGACGGCGCGAAGCCCTTGGGATGGCCGGACAACGGCTTTCCCGCGCCGCAGGGCGGGTACTACTGCGGCGTCGGCGCGGATGAGGTCTTCGGCCGCGATGTCGTCGAGGCGCACCTCGACAACTGCATCGCGGCGGGCCTCGCGATCTCTGGGATCAATGCCGAGGTGATGCCCGGGCAGTGGGAGTTCCAGGTGGGACCCCTCCCCGCGCCGCTCATCGCCGACCAGCTTTGGATCGCGCGCTGGCTGCTGTATCGCACCGGTGAGGACTTCGGCGTCAGCGCGACGCTGTACCCGAAGCCGGTCAAGGGCGACTGGAACGGCGCCGGCGCGCACACGAACTTCTCAACGCGCGAGATGCGCGAGTCGCTCGACGCATGCGTCGCCGCGGCCGAGGCGCTGGGTACGCGCCACGACCTCCACATCGCGAACTACGGCTACGGCATCGAGGAGCGGCTCACCGGACTGCACGAGACGTGCTCCTACAAGGAGTTCCGCTACGGCGTGAGCGACCGTGGTGCGTCGGTGCGGATCCCGTGGCAGGTCGCGAAGGAAAAGAAGGGCTACATCGAGGACCGCCGGCCCAACGCGAACATGGATCCGTACGTCGTCACGCG
>JBDTMY010000051.1:0-6869 GCA_039934015.1 Chloroflexota bacterium
GCTCCCTGCGAGCGTTGATTCGATGGCTGCCAGCAGCGACTCGCGCGTGAACGGTCTTTGCACGACGGTGCCATGGGATCAGGTTCCGACGACCCCTGCAGGCCTTGAGGTCCCACTAGCGAGACCGGCAGGGCTAGGTTGCCCCACGCGGCGCGCTCTCACGCTCCTAACCGACGCACCGGAAGCGACGGCGACGCCCGACCCGGCGTCGCGTGAGTTCCAGCGCTGAGCGGGCATGCCGCCGCGTGGACGGACCGCGAGGCTATTTGGCAGGGCCGCGACTACGGACGACCTCCGTAACGTCGATGTACATGTGGAGCAGTCCATTGACCGCGCCCTGCGCATCCCGCAGAGGATGGATCACGAGATCGAAGTAGCTCGCTTCTGCGTCGCTCTCTTCGGATCTCAACCGCGCGGGATACTCGTGTCGCAAGAGCGATTCACCCGACTGATAAACGCGGTCAAAGAGCGCGAACGCCCCCGTCTCCCAGGCGGCAAACGCATCGCGAATCGTCAGACCGACGACCTCCGGAGCGCTGGCATTGCGACGGTAGTACTCGTTCGCCACCTCGACGCGGTGGTCGGGCCCACGCATCACGGCTATGCCGAACGGCGCCTGCGTGAAGAGGTGGCTCCGCCACGTCTCATCCACAGTTGTTCCGAAGATGCGCATCTCCGTGGCGACCTCTGCAAGCGCGGCGCGATTGGTCACCGCGAGACGCCGAAGCAGACTCGAAACCTGCCCCTTCACCGTCTGCTCGGCGATGCCCAGCAGCTGCGCGATCTGCTTGTTTCCGAGTCCCTCGGCCACGTAGCGCATGAGCTCGCTCTGCCGGTCCGTAAGCCGCCGGCCTACGCTTCGCTCGGGCAGCGGGGACTTGTTCTCGGCGCTCACAAAATACCCCCCGCCGGAGGGACATAGCAGGACTCGTTCCGTGGCCGCGCACTTGCTCGGCTGGCCGGCAGGCGCCCGCGCACACACCGTGTTGCCAATACATAAGTATGACTATCTCCAACCAAACCAATCCGGGACACTGGAGTCGCTAGGCCGGATGAAGCGGCCGTCGCTCGTTCGACCGGAGGTGACTGGTGGAAATAGGGGCAAATCCGGGCGCTGCCAGGCACGATGCGGGCCGCTCCGTCGCCGCGCGCGTCGTCGCGACGGCCGAGGCCGTGCTGGTGCGACCGTGGCTCGCGGTCCTGCTCATGGGCCTCATCGTGGCCGCGCCCTCCTTCCTGCTCACGCAGCTGGTCGTGGACGACACCACAACGAGCCTGCGACAGTCCGCGCTCGGCGCCCAGTCGCGCGACGCCGAGACGGGCGCGCAGATCGTCGCGGCGCGTATCGGCGGCCTGCGCAGCAACCTCCTCGCTGTCGGGGAGAACGGGTTCATGAAGGACGCGATGGCGCGCGGCGATCGCCGACTGCTGCAGATCCTCGTCGAGGGGTTCCATCCGGTCCTGGGTCTGGACAACGATGCGCTGCTGCTCTTCGTTGAGGACGCGCGTGGCGATCTGCTGGCGCTCGATCCGCTCGATCCGGCGATCATCGGCGTGAATTTCGCGAGCCGCGATTACTTCCAGGGCGTCAGCCGCGAGTGGAAGCCGTTCGTCTCGGAGGCGTTCCGCGGAGCGAACGCGGGAAACCCACCGACCACGGTCGTGGCGGTGCCGCTCTTCGATCCGAACGGGGCTCCGGCCGGCGTCCTCGGCGTCGCGGTGGACCTCTCTCGCGCGGCGGGCTGGTTGGCTCCGCTCACCCAGCACCACGCGGACGTGTACCTGCTGGACCGCAATGGTCGGCTCATCACACGAACGAGTGATCCGCTTGGCGACGCGCTGCGCGATCTCGGCGCCGATCCCTCGGTCCGCGCGGCGCTCTCCGGCGAGCGCGTGCTCGGTGATGCCGCCGACCCCCTCGGCCGGGGAACGAGGATGCTGGCGAGCGCTCCCGTCGGAGATC
Organism: Chloroflexota bacterium; assembly: GCA_039934015.1. Taxonomy (GTDB): domain Bacteria; phylum Chloroflexota; class Limnocylindria; order P2-11E; family P2-11E; genus CF-39. The sequence continues at coordinate 1,964 of JBDTMY010000051.1, forward strand.
TGGCCTGGCAGGTCATCGTCGTCGATGACCCAGCCGCGCACACCGCGGCCGTCAGTCCCCTGTTGCAGAACATGCTCGCCGTTCGGATCGCCCTGGTCCTGGTGGTCCTCGCGCTCACGTTCGTGCTGTCTCGGGTCGTTCGGGGACTGGTCGCGCAGCGCAGCGCGCTCGCGGCCTCCGAGCGCATGGCGCGATCCGCACAGGAGCAAGCGGCCGCAGCCAATCAGCACAAGTCCGCGTTCCTCGCGAACATGAGCCACGAGCTGCGCACGCCGCTGAACGCGATCATGGGCTTCTCCGACCTCCTCCAGGAACAGCTCACGGAGACGCTCACCGATCGCCAGAAGCGCTACCTCCGCAACGTGCGCGACGCCGGAGAGCACCTGCTCGGCCTGATCAACGACGTGCTCGACCTCTCGAAGGTCGAAGCCGGCCGCGTCGAGCTGCGCACGGAGACGATCACGATCGACGCGCTGCTCGCGCCGGTCGTCGCCGCCGCGCGCGAGGCGGCGGAGAAGCAGGGCGTCCACCTCGAGGTGACGGCGACCGACGCGCGGACCGTTCGTGTCGATGCCGGGCGGCTCCGCCAGGTCCTGTACAACCTGCTCTCGAACGCGGTCAAGTTCACACCGGCCGGCGGCCGCGTGGAGCTGCGCGTGGTCCTCATGGACGCCGCGCTCGACATCGCCGTCGTCGATACCGGGATCGGCATCCCCGCGGAGAAGCACGACCGCGTCTTCGGGACGTTCGAGCGGCTGCACGAAGGCCGCTTCGCGGCGAGCGGCACCGGGCTCGGGCTCGCGCTGACGAAGCGCCTCGTGGAGCTCCACGGAGGCACGATCGACTTCACCAGCCGTGACGGCGCGGGGACGACGTTCCACGTGCGCCTGCCCGATGTCCTCGAACAGGAGAGCGTGGTGCAGCGTCTCCTCGTCGTCGGCGACGAGCGCCGCGACGCCGACCTCATCGTCGCTCTGGCGGCGAAGCACGGCCTGGCGACCGAGGTCGTCACTTCCGTCGCCGACGCCGCGCGCGCGGTCGCGCGCGCGGCGCGCAGCGGCGTCGTCCTCGATCTACGGCTCCCGGACGGGCGCGGCGAGCGGGTCCTCGAGCTGCTGAAGGGCGACGCCACGACGCGTCAGGTCCCGGTCGTCGTCGTGACGGTCGAGGACGACGAGGGCTGGTCCAGGCCGCTGGGCGCCGATGACCACCTGACCAAGCCGCTCGATCACGTCCGGCTGGACGGCTGGCTGCGCCAGATCGTGGCCCGCGGTCGACCAGGGGAGGCAGTTCTTGCGTCTCCTGCTGATTGACGACAACGTCACGAACCTGGAGCTGTTCACCGACGTGCTCGAAGGCGACGGGCACGAGGTCGTGGCGGAGGGCGACGCGCTGCGCGGCCAGCGGCGCGCGCTGACCGAAGACTTCGATCTCATCATCCTGGATATCCAGATGCCCGGAAAGGACGGCTACGGCGTGTGCCGCTCGCTCCGCGGCGCGGGCCTCAGCGGTCCGATCATCGCGCTGAGCTCGAACGCGATGCCCGATCACGTAGACGCGGGACGCCAGGCGGGCTTCGACACCTATCTGACCAAGCCGATCTCGCCCGCGGCGCTCCGCGAGGCGGTCAGACGCTTCGCTCCCGCCGCATGAGCGCGAAGCTCGTCGAGCCCCGGCGGCCGATCGTGCTGGTGGTGGACGACGTGGCTGCGAACCGCGAGCTGCTCGAGGGGCACCTAGACAGGCTGGGCTATGACGTTCGGCAGGCGCGCGATGGGATCGAGGCGCTCGAGGCGGTGGCCGCCGAGGAGCCCGATCTCGTCCTGCTCGATATCGACATGCCTCGCCTCGACGGGATCGCCGTCTGCGAGCGCCTCAAGGCGCACCCGGTCCGCCGGCTCATCCCCGTGGTCATCCTCACGGCGTCGAACGATCGCGAGACGCGGCTCCGTGGCGTCGCGGCCGGCGCGGATGACTTCCTCAGCAAGCCGTTCGACGCGAAGGAGCTGTTGATCCGCACCAAGGTGCTCCTTCGCGATCGTGCGTTGAACAAGCGGCTCGACGCGACCGAGGGCGTGCTCTTCGCGCTCGCACGTGCCGTCGAGGCGCGCGACCGGTACACGATCCACCACGCCGAGCGCGTCGGCCGTTATGCCGAGGCGATCGGCAACGCGTACGGGCTCGACGCCGAAGACTGCCAGCTGCTCTATCAGGGCGGCGTCCTTCACGACCTCGGGAAGATCGCGATCCCCGACGCGATCCTCCTGAAGCCCGGACCGCTGACCGATGACGAATTCCGGGTCATGAGCACACACTCCGTTGAAGGTGAGCGCATCTGTCTCTCGCTGCGGAGCATCACGCACTACCTGCCGATCATCCGCCATCACCACGAACGGGTCGACGGCGCTGGCTATCCCGATCGGCTGGTCGGCCGCGCGATCCCGCTGGGGGCGCGCGTCGCCGCGATCGGCGACGCGTGGGACGCGATGGTCAGCGATCGTCCGTACCGGGCTGGGCTCGGGCGCGATGAGGCGAGGTCGCGGCTGTGGGCCGGCGCGGGAAAGCAGTGGGACGCGGAGCTCGTTCTTGCGTTCGCATCTCTTCTCGACGGTGGGCTTCAGGAGCGCATCACCCAAGACCAGCTCCTGCCCGCATGAAGCGCGCTCCCCGGCCGCGTGTGATCGAGGCGATCGCCCGCGCCGACCGACCCGAGCGATGGTCGGCCAAGGTCGCGTCCCAAGCGGCCGCTCGCGGTGCGGCGCTCGCCGGTGCGCTCGAACGCGGCGAGCTGGCCCTTCATTACCAGCCGATCGTCGATCTGCGCAGTGGCCAGTGTCGTCGCCTGGAGGCGCTGCTGCGCTGGCGCACCTCCGGTGGCTCGGTCGCGCCTTCGGAAATCGTCGCCGCTGCCGAGGCGAGTGGCCAGATGGCGGCGCTCAGCCGGTGGGTGATCGGCGAGGCCGCCCGCCAGTGGGTCATCTGGCGCGAGCAGGGCCTCCGGCTGGGCATCGCGGTCAACGTGGCCGGCCCGGAGCTCGCGGACGAGGCGGTCATCGATGAGGTCACAGGCCTGCTCCGCGACCTGCGGGTGGACCCCAAGACGATCACGTTCGACATCAGCGCGACGGCCCTGCTGTCGGTCGCGGACATCCACGGAGCCCTTCGTCGGCTCGCGCTCGCCGGAACACGCTTCGCACTCGATGGTGTGTCGCTCGCCGACGTTCCTGGGCGCAGCTTCGCGCTCGGCATCGACGAGCTCAAGCTTTCGCGATCGCTCGTGCGTCGTCTGGGCAGCGACCCCGCGGCCATGCATGAGGTGCGCGCCCTCGTCGAGCTCGCGCGCGATCTGGGTCTTTCCGTCGTCGCCGTCGGCGTCGAAGACCTGGCGACACGGGACATCGTTGCCTCGCTGGACTGTGAGTTCGCCCAGGGCCACTGGGTCAGCCGCCCGCTCGCCGCCCGGCGGATCGCGCCCTGGCAACGGGTCGCGGTCGGGCTCGCGTTCGGAGGGGCGATGGCGTTCACCTCCTTCTCCGGCGCGGCGAAGGCCTCCGGCACGAGCGGGAGCAGCCTCGCCCGCTCCCCGGATACGGCGCGCGGGATCTTGCCGTGCATCTGCGCGCTCGATCTGCCGACGCTGTCGGGATCCGCGGCGGCAGTCCCGCAGCTCGAGACGCTCACCGAGCGGACCGGCCGCGCCTTCGTCCAGCACCCGGCGTCACATGCCGATCTCTTCATCGAAGCGGCCGTTCCGAGGGCCGACCGGGCGCGGATCGCGGGTGCCGTGGAGCGCGACGTCACCGCGCTTGAGGCTGAATACGGCCGAAGCTTCGCGACGCGGCCGACGGTCTACGTCTTCGCGACTCGCGCGAGCTTCGCCCTTGGCCTTCAGCAGGCGTTCGGCGTGCGAGCGACCGAGGCCGGTGTGCTGGCGGCGGCCAACGGCGGCGTCACGCTCGCTCGCCAGGGAGCGATCGTGATCAACCTGCAGAACGTCCTCCACGACGCCGAGCTCGCCATCGTCCGACACGAGCTGACGCACGCGCTGCTTCACGAGATCGTCGGGCGGGGCGCCGAGCTGCCCGCCTGGTTCGATGAGGGTCTCGCGACGCTCGAAGAGCGGGGCCTGCGACCCGATAAGAGCGGGATCCGCGACGCGGCGGTCACCCTCAGGCTGCTCGCGGACGACCGGGTCTCGCTCTCGGACCTCGGCCCGCTCGCGCAGTGGGCGCAGCGCAACGCCGCGCTGAACGGCGATGGATACACGGTCGCGGCCGAAGCGGTGCGCGTGTTGCGCGAGCGCGTGACCGACGCCGGGCTCATCCAGATCCTCGAGGCGACGGGCGGCGGCACGCCGTTCGCGCAGGCATACGCCGAGGTCGCGGGCGAGTCACTCGCGGACTTCGAGCGCGCATTCCCCGCACGCCTAAGCGTCGAGCAGGGCGCCCCGCGCCTGGTGCAGGCGCGTCAGGGAAACGACATCCGCTGGACGATCGTGGGCTTCGCTCCCGGCAGCACCGTGAACGTGTCCATCGAAGGCACCGGCTACAAGCTCGCGTATGAGGTGACCACCGACCGCTACGGCATGTTCTCTGGCATGTTCGGCAGCACCGCGCCTGCCGGCGACTACTCGGTTCGGGCGAGCGGACCAGGCGGGACCGCGAACGGGAACTTGCAGGTCGCTCGACAGGTCGGTTAGGACACCCACGCTCGCGCGGCGTTAGCGGGCGGAGTCCTTCTCGACCATCCCGCGGTTGTGTACGAAGAGCGCGGTCCAGAAGTCAGCATCTTGTGCCACTAGAGTGTGCGCGCATGTCCAGCTGGATAGCGGTCGCACGCCACCTTGGGACAGCTTCGCTGGCCGGTGTCATCGCCGGCATCGTCGTCGGCGGACTACTTGGCCGCG
>JBDTMY010000052.1:0-3764 GCA_039934015.1 Chloroflexota bacterium
CTCAAGATCGTCGGCCTCCTGACGCTCCTGACCCTGATCCTCATCGCCGCGGCGCGGCTCTTCTTCGGCCCGGCCGCGGTCCTACCGGCGCTGCTCATCTCGCTCGTCATGAACTTCGGCGCGTGGTGGTTCAGCGACCGCATCGCGCTCTCCTTCGCGGGCGCAAAGCCAGTCACCGAGGCGGAGGCGCCGGAGCTTTATCGGATCGTCGCCCGCGTCGCCGAGACCGCTGGTCTGCCGACGCCGCGCATCTTCGTCATCGATCAACCCGCGCCGAACGCGTTCGCGACCGGCCGCGATCCTCAGCACGCGGTGGTCGCCGTGACGCGGGGCATCCTCGACATCGTCACGGAGCGCGAGCTCACCGGCGTGCTCGCTCACGAGATCGGACACGTTCGCAACCGCGACACCTTCGTGATGGCGGTCGTCGCGTCGGTCGCGGGCGCGATCAGCTACATGGCGCAGATGGCGCAGTGGTCGATGTGGTTCGGCGGTGGGGACCGCAACGATCGGAACTCCGGCTCACTGGGGATGATCGGCATGATCCTCGGGATCATCCTTCTGCCGATCGCGGCGATGCTGGTGCAGCTCGCCGTGAGCCGCTCGCGCGAATACGGTGCCGACGATCAGGGTGCGGCTCTGTCGAACGACCCGCTTGCGCTGGCGTCTGCCCTCCGCAAGATGGAGGCATACGGCAAGAAGATCCCCCTGCCGGTGAATCCCGCCGTTGCGCCCCTGTTCATCGTGCAGCCGCTGCTACCCGGTGGGCTCGGCGGACTCTTCGCGACGCATCCTCCCATCGCCGAGCGCATCGCGAGGCTCGAGCAGATGGCGGGCGTGGAGCTGCCGGCGCAGCTCTAGCGCAACACGGTCCGACTACTCGACGATCGTCGTCTTCCCATTCCCCAGGATCGCCCAGTGCGTCATGTCTTTGCCCGGCCGCGCGCCGTGCCAGTGTTTGGTGTTCGCCGGGATGAACGCGACGTCGCCTGCCGCTAGGTCGTGGCGCTCCTCGTCGCTCGCGAGGAGGCCTTCGCCCTCGGTCACGACCAGGATCTGATCCGTCGAGTGGACGTGCGGCTGGTTGACGGCGCCGTGCCTGAAGTGCACCTCCGAGAGGCGCAGGTCGCGGCTTTCTTCGCCCACCGCGGTCTGGTAGTCGACCTCACCGACGAAGATCGGGTTGTCGGACCGCTCGCGTCCGGCTTTCGTGACGCGCATCACCCGCATGCGCCGATTCTGGCTCAAACTGGATGGCGGTGACCGCTCTGGTGCTCATCCACGCCTTTCCGCTGAGTGGAGCGATGTGGGGACACGAGCTTCGCGCACTGCGCGACGCGGCGGAGCCGATCATCGCGCCGTCGCTCCCCGGGTTCGGCGGCACCGCGGTGCCACGCGGCGATGCCTCGATGGACGAATACGCCGACAGCGTGGTGGCAGCGATGGACGCAGCGCACGTCGACCGTGCCGCGGTGGCGGGACTGTCGATGGGCGGATACGTCGCGCTCGCGATGTGGCGACGCCATCGACCGCGCATCGAGCGTCTGTTCCTCGCCGACACGCGCGCCGAGGCGGACAGCGATGAGGCACGTGACCGTCGCCTGCGCCTCGCGGAGCTCGTCCGCGAGCACGGCGTCGAGGCGCTGCTGAAGACGCCGCCACAGTGGCTCCGCAAGGGATCGCCTCATTGGGACCCGCTGCTGAAGATGATCCGCGGTCAGCCGGCGGAAGCGGTCGCGCAGGGAAGCATCGCGATGGCTCATCGCCCGGACAGCCGGCCGGATCTGGCGACGATCGACGTTCCGACGGCGGTCGTCGTGGGCGAGGAGGACACGATCACCCCGCTCGAGATGTCCCAGGCGATGAGCGAGAAGATCCCCGGCGCGACGCTGAGCATCATCCCCGGCGCGGGACACATCGCGAATCTCGAAGCGCCGACCGCGTTCGAGGCGGCGCTGCGCGCGTGGCTCGAACGGAAAGCGTGATCGTCCGCGCGACGGACGTCGCGCGGGTCTATCCCACGGGCGCGACGGCGGTGGCCGCCCTCGACGGGGTGACGCTCGAGGTGCGTCGCGGCGAGTTCCTCGCGGTGATGGGCCCGTCCGGATCGGGAAAGTCGACGCTGCTCAACATCCTCGGCGGCCTCGAGCGTCCGACCCGCGGCACGGTCGTCGTCGATGGCGCGGACCTTTCCGCGATGGACGAAGTGGCGCTGGCGAGCTACCGGCGCGAAAAGGTCGGCATGATCTTCCAAGCGTTCAACCTGCTCCCCCGCTACCGCGTCGTCGAGAACGTCGCGCTGCCGCTGGTCTTCGCCGGCATCGCCCGCGAGCCACGGCTCGAGCGCGCACGGGCCGTTCTGGACCGCCTCGGCATGGGCCCGCGGGCCGACCATCGGCCGAGCCAGCTCTCGGGCGGCGAGATGCAGCGCACGGCGATCGCCCGCGCGCTCGTGACCGATCCGCCACTGCTCCTCGCGGACGAGCCGACCGGCAACCTCGACTCCGCGAATGGCGAGGCGCTGCTCGCGCTCATCACGGAGCTGCACGCGCGCGGGCAGACGGTCGTGCTCGTCACGCACGACGCGGGCATCGCCTCGCGCGCCGAGCGCACGGTGCGGATGCGCGACGGGCGGATCGTGAATTGAGAGGCTCCGATCTCATTGCGCTCGCCTTCGGCAACTTCACGCGCTCGCGGCTGCGCTCGACGCTGACGACCCTCGGCGTGGCCATCGGCACCGCGCTCGTCGTGCTCCTCATCGCGCTCGCGACCGGCGCCGAGGACAACGTGAAGCGATCGATCTTCTCGATCGGCGATCTCCGACTCGTGACCGTGCAGCCGTTCCAGCCCGGCGCCACGGGGCTCTCCGCGGTACCGCGGACCATCGGCGACGACCACGTCGCCAAGTTCAAGGCGATCCCGCACGCGCAGTCCGTTTACCGGCAGTACGACGCGCCGCTCGGCACGCTGCTCGAGGGTGGAGAGGAGGCGGCGATCCGCCCGCAAGGGATCGAGGCCGGCGCACCCGTCGACCGCGGGGATCTGCTCGCCGGTCGCCATATCGAGGCGAGCGAGCGCGGTGTGGCGGTCATCCCCGGCAACCTCGCGCGGCTCGTCGCCGCGACAGCCGACGCGGCCGTCGGAAAGACGGTGACGCTGCGGCTGGGTGGCGCGGTGAAGCTCGGCAACACGCGCATCAGCGGTAGCGGCACGCCGCGCGACTACGTCGTGACGGTCGTTGGCGTCTTCGACGAACAGGCGTCGCAGACATCGGTCCGCATCCCGCTCGATGACGCGCTGCTCGCAGGCGCGGAGAACCGCGGGCTCACTGCCGACGCCCTGCGACAGGGCACCGGCTACAGCGGCGTCGCGATCGAGTCCGATGATTCCCAGTACGTCGCCGACGTCGTCAAGTCGGTGCAGGAGCTCGGCTTCAGCGCGTTCTCACTGAAGCAGGTGATCGAGCAGATCGACAAGGGCTTCGGCGTGTTCCGCGGCATCCTCGCCGGCATCGGCGGAGTCGCGCTCCTCGTCGCGGCGATCGGTATCGCCAACACGATGGTGATGGCGGTCCTGGAGCGCACGCGCGAGATCGGGATCATGAAGGCCGTCGGCGCGTCACCGCGTGACATTCGCTCGCTGTTCCTCGCTGAGGCCGCGCTCGTCGGAGTGTTCGGCGGGATCATCGGTCTGGCGCTTGGCGTCCTCGGCGGACGCGCGATCGAGCTCGTGATCCGCAACCTCAATCCGCAGGCGAGCCCGGC
>JBDTMY010000053.1:0-6714 GCA_039934015.1 Chloroflexota bacterium
ACGTCACCCTGGGTGAGCTGCAGGTATCCCGCGTCGAAGACCGAGCCCCATCGAAGCACGTTGTAGCCGACGTAGATGAGCGCGAACGGAACGCCGCCGAGCACGACGCCGGTGAGCGCGCGCGGGTAGGGCGTGCCGGCGCGGCGCGCGAGCAGCAGGGCGAGCGCCGGGGCGGCCGCCGCGACGGGGAGGCGAGCCAGCGCGGCGAGCCCGAGGCACGCGCCGACGAGCCACGCGCGCTCACCGCGAGCCGCGAAGAGAAGCGCGGCCGAGAGGAACGGCATCGCGACCGCATGCGCCGCATACCACGCGCGTCCGTCGACGCTCGAGAAGAAGAGCGTCGTCCCGAATGTCGACAGGACCGCTCCGCTGAGCGCGACCAGACGCGGCGCACCGAACGCCCGCAGCGCGAGGTAGAGGATCCCCGTCGAGACCCCGCCCGCGATGCGCGACACGAGCACCTGCGACAGCGCCGCGGGCAGCACGGCGGCGAATGGAACGGCGAGGACCGCCGGCAGCGGTGGGTAGACGACGCACCAGCGATCGATGCCACACGGCACGAGCTCGTTGAGCCACGGTGGAGCCTCGCTGAGCCACCACCGACCCTGCAGGAGATCCTGCGCGAGGCGTCCGTAGTAGTCGTAGTCGGTAAGGAGCCCCAGCCCGGCGACGACGTACGCCACGGCGCCTGCGGCCGCGAGCGCGATCGCGATCGTGCGGTCGCTCCAGGTCATCCCGACGCAACACGCTAACCTTGCGCTGCGTTGTCCGCACGACTAGGGAGCCTCTCGTTCTTCTTTCCGGCGCTCAACGAGGAAGATCACGTGGAGGCCGTGGTGCGCGGCGCGCTGGCGGTGCTGCCACGCTTCGCCGACGACATCGAGATCACCGTCATCGACGACGGCAGCACCGACCGCACCGGACAGATCGCTGACGACCTGGCGAGGGCGGATCCGCGCGTTCGCGTCGTCCACCATGGCACGCGACGCGGGTATGGCGGCGCGGTGCGCTCTGGGCTCGTGTCCGCGCGGAAGGACTTCGTCTTCTTCACCGACGGCGACCGTCAGTTCGCGCTCACCGACCTCGAACGGCTCATCGACAGGATCGACGGCGTCGATGCGGTCATGGGCTACCGCCTCAAGCGCCAGGACCCGGCCCGCGCGCGCTTCGTGGCCTTTGTCTACAACAACGCCATCCGCGTGATGTTCTTTGGCGGATTCCGCGACGTCGACTGCGCGTTCAAGCTCTTCCGCCGCAAGGTCTTCGAGCGCGTTCCGCTCGAACGCGTCCGCTCGAACGGCGCTTTCTTCTCGGCCGAGCTGCTGATCATGCTCAGGCGCGCCGGCGTCAGGACACGCGAGGTCGGCGTGCCTCACTACCCGCGGACGGCGGGTAAGGCGAAGGGCCAGCAACCGAAGGTGATCCTCCGCGCGATCCGCGACCTGCTGCGCCTACGCCTGCGCCTGTGGGGTCTGCCCCTCTAGGTCAATCTCTCGCCTACGGCGAGGAGACACGCTCAGGGCTGGTGGTCTCGCTCCTCGCGGATGAACCGCTCGTCGCTCGTCTAGACCTAGCTCGAGCTCTGCGCGGGCGGCTCGTCGGGAAGCGACTGGATGAACTCCTTGAACACCGCGAGGTTGTCATCGTCCTCGCTCTCCGCGGAGATCGCCGACCGGTCGAGCACGGTGTCCGAGACGAGGATGCGCGCCTCGCAGCGCACGGCCAGCGCGATCGCATCGGATGGCCGGCAGTCGATCTCGACCTCGCGCTCTCCGAGCTGCAGGAACAGGCTTCCGTGGAAGACACCGCCCCCGTTGTCGTCGGCGACGAGGTCCTTCACGACGATGCGCGTGATCTCTACTCCGAGCTTGGTGATCACGTCCATCATCAGGTCGTGCGTGAGGGGCCGCTCGCTCGCGATGCCGGCGATGCGCGTCGCGATGCTATGCGCCTGATCGGGTCCGATCCAGATCGGCAAGAGGCGATTGGTCTCCTTCGCCTGAAGCAGCACCACGTGCTGACCCGTGAGGACATGCACCCGCACCGACTCGACCGTGCATGGGACGAGCATCGCCCTAGGCTACCTCCACTGGGACCGTGGTCGCCCGCGCCTGCGTCACCCGAAGCGCGCCCGGCGTGCCGTATCACCGCGGCGGAAGAACACCAGCAGCAGCGATCCCGCGGCGAAGCCGCAGAGGTGCGCGAAATACGCGACCTGCTGGCTGGCCGCATGACCGGCGACGCGCAGCTCCGCGATGCCCTCCACGATCTGCAACACCACGAACATGCCGATGACGATGAGCGCCGGTAGCTCGACGATCGTGATGAAGATCCCGAGGAACACGAGCGTCGAGATCCGCGCGGTCGGGTACATGACCAGGTAGGCCGCGAGCACCCCCGCGATCGCACCGGAAGCGCCGACCATCGGCCCCGGGGAGACGAGGCCCTGACCGATCGCCGCAACGACGCCGCACAGCAGGTAGAAGATCAGGTACTGCGCGCTGCCGAAGCGGTCCTCGACGTTGTCGCCGAAGATCCAGAGATAGAGCATGTTCCCGAGGATGTGCAGCCAGCCACCGTGCAGGAACATGTGCGAAAACACGGGCACGAACGTGGCGGGACCGAGATCACCCGTCGCGATACGCCTGGTGAACTCGAGCCAGTCGAACGAATAGCGATCGAAGAACGCATCGAGCGCGCCGGGCTGGCGGGTCAGATAGACGACGTAGATCCACGCCGCGAGGTTCACCGCGAGGAGCGCTCGGTTGACGATCGGCATGCCGCGTACGGGATTCATATCCCGTAGCGGGATCAACGCGCGATGCTCGTGGCGACGATCTTCGTCCCGTGGAGTGTGTAGGCGACCTGCAGCGATTCGGACACGTAGAACCCCGACGCGGCCGGCAGGTCACCCGGGAGCGCGAACCGCGCGAGCTCGCGACCGTCGCGGGTCAGCTGGACGACAAGCTTCCCGCCGGCATCGAGGATGTAGATCGCACGCTGCGCATCGATGGCCTGGATCGCGCTCGCGCGTGGGGCCGTCCCCTCCCAGCGCGGGACGAACTCGATGCGTGCCGCGGTGAAGACGAATGCGTTGCGCCGGAACCGTTGGACCTCCCCCGCCGAGGTCACGATCCACACGTCCCCGTCGACGGCGAGCGCCCGCGCTGTGTTCGGGGCCAGCGGCGTGGAGAGGTAGGCGATCCCGGCGCGGAAGTCCGTGCCGTCGTTCGACTCGTGCTTCCACAGCTGTCCCGTCTCGCTGTCGAGGACGTACAGGTTGTCCGCGAACACGGAGAGCGCGGTCGGCGTCTTCCACTTCGCGCGGTCGGCCGGTGTCACATCCGCGATGCCGGCACCCGCGAGGCGCCACAGCTTGCCGGCGTCGTCGAGCGTGTACACGGAGAAGTCCTGCAGGGCGATCTGTACCGGCGCGCCCGTGGGGCCCTTCACACCGCGCTGGAGCAGCGACTCCTGCTGGATGGGGTCGCCGAACACCCGCCACAGCCGCCCCTCGCCTGGGTCGGTCATGAACAGGCCGTTCACGTTCCCCACGACCTGGGCGAGCTTCGTTCCCGGCGCGAAGCGCGCGAGATCGAGGATGACGCCGTCCATGCGGTCGATCAGCGCCGTGACGTCGGCCCGCAGCGCCGCGACCTTCTGTTTGTCGGCGAACGGCGAGCCTTCGGCTTCGTCGAGCTTCTTCGACGCGTCGGCCAGTCGTTCGCGGGCGCCGTCCGGATCTGGTGGCTTGCGATCGGCCAGTCGGTGCGCCGACGCGATGAGGTCCTCGGTGGTCACGATCGCCAGCTGATAGTCCCGGCTCGCGCGGGTCGACTCGTAGTCGCGATACGCAAGGGCGCCGACGCCGGTCGCCGCGACGAGGAGCAGCACCGCGAGCGTGGTCATGGCGCGCCGTTGCCGACGCGAGCGAGAGCGTGCCGTGTTGGGATGGCGGGGCAGCTCCGCGCCGTGCTTCGGCATGAGCTCGAGGCCGACGGCGACGCTCTTCGTCGCGGCCGCCGTCACCGGTGTGGTCGCACCGCGCAGCAGCCCCAACAGTCTCCGGGGGATGCGAGCCAGCGCGTCGAGGCGAGCGCGGATGCTGTCGGCCATCGCGACGTCTTCGGGCCGCAGGATCGGCGGCGGCTCGGGCGCGAGGCGGGCGGCCGCGCTCTTCGACTGCGCCACCTCGATGAAGATCACCGCGTCGCTGCCGGCGATGCCGTCCGCGACCGCGCGATTGTGGATGTGCGCCGCGGCGGATCGCGGGTGGAGCGTCACCGCCGCGTTCTTTAGCGCATCGGCGCCAAGCCCATCGACCAGCGCCGCGCTCGCGAGGATGACGGTGTCGCCCGCCTCGATCGACTGCCGCCACACCTTCGGCAGTACGTCGGCATCAGCACCAAGCGACGCCGCCTCGCGCGTCGCCGTCCGGTGGACGAAGTCCGCGAGTTCGCCGGGCTCATCGCCGGGGAGGAAGAGTCGAGCGCGGCGCACCAGGAAGACCTGCGCGCCGCCGACCCGCGACGTGTAGAGCTCGTTGTTCACGACGACGGCGCAGGCGCATTGAAGGGTGATGGACCCGCGGTTCTCGCGTAGACGCTGCGCCGCGCGACGGTTCGCCTGTCGAAGCGCGCGCCGGAGCGAGACCTCGATCCCCGCGGAGAGGTCGTAGAAGTACTCCTGCTTCGTGAGCTCGGCGAGCTCGCGCGCGATCTTCTCCGCGGGCCCGGCCGGCGATGCCTCGAACAGCAGATACAGCCGGCCCTTCGTGCGAAGGGTCGCTCCGGTCTCGGGCTCGGTGACGAGCATCACGTCGGCGCGGCTTACTCGCACGTCCGCCGTGCTGCCGACCGTCGTGACGAAGCTCAGCTGGGGCATCGCTCGCGAGTGTCCCAGACCTGACGGCTCACGGCGAGGGAACGCACCGCAGGCGCGCGATGCGGCTCGCGGGCGCGCGCTCCGCCAGAGCACGCAGGAGCTCTCGTTCGCGCAGCCGGATCTCTCCAGCCCACTGGGCGGTCGGCACCAGGACGACGAGCGTGTCGCCGTCGGTGCGGACCGCGCGCGTGCTCACCGCATCCGCGCCCAATACGTTCGTCGCCGCGTCGTGCCAGGCGCGGACAGCATCCACGCGCGCGACCTCGCCCTCGATGCCAAGTGTTCGCAGCGCGCTCTTGATCGCGCGCGCGATCGGCCTCATCCGACCTCGCCGCGCCGCACCGGCACGAGCGTCGCCCGCTCGCGGAGGACGTCCGGCAGTGCGGTGGTGATCGCTGCGGTGAGCAGCGTCTGCGCGTCCTCGGGGATCGCGCGGGCGAGCGCTTCGCGTCGGGCGGGGTCCAGCTCGGACAGCACGTCGTCCAGCAGGAAGACCGGCTGTTCGCCGACACGCGAGGTGAGCCAGGCGGCCTCGGCGATCTTCAACGCGAGCACGGCGCTCCGGTGCTCGCCGCGCGATGCGAACGCCGGCAACATGCGGCCGGCGGACGTAACGGCGAGGTCGTCTCGCTGCGGACCGACGAGCGACGCGCCCTGCCAGCGCTCGCGGTCGCGCTTCTCGCGGAGCACGTGCTGATACGCGCTCGCGCGCTCTTCCAGCGTCGACCCCTCGACCTGTCCGGCATATGCGAGCGCCAACCCCTCGGCGCCGGTGAACAGCTCGGTCGCGGTGACGAACGGCGCGTGAAGCTCGTCGACGAGCCTCGCGCGCCGAAGCGAGATGGACGCGGAGAGACGGATGAGCTCGCGGTCCCAGAACGCCATCTCCTCCTCGGGAAGCTCGAGCTCGTCGCGGGAGGCGCGCAGCAGCGCGTTGCGCTGCTCGAGCACGCGCTGGAGCTCGCGCATCTCGCGCCGATGCGCGCGGTCGATCTGTCCGAGCATCGCGTCGAGGAACCGGCGACGCGCGCTCGGCGCGGCGACCAGCAGCTCGACATCCTCGGGAAAGAACGCAACGACGACGAGCTCGCCCGCCGCGTCCTCCGCCCTCTTGCCCGCTCCGTCCAGGAGATATCGCCGCGGACGCCGGCGTTCGCCTTCGGGCGGCGCGAACAGGAGTGTCTCGACGCGACGGTGGTCTTCGGCGCGATCGACCTCGGTCCGCACTCGCGCGGTCGTCGCGCCCCAACGGACCATCTCGGTGTCGTCACGCGCGCGGGGCGAATCGCCGCGCGCGATGAGATGGATCGCCTCGAGGAGATTCGTCTTGCCGGCGCCGTTCGGTCCGACGAAAGCGACCGCGCCATGGGCGAGTGGCAGCTCGAGCTGCGCGTAGCTGCGGAAGTCCTCGAGCACGAGCGTGGAAACGCGCACCTGCTAGGCCGGGATGCGGAGCGGCATCACCACGTGGAGGTAGTCCGAGTCGCCGACGATCTTGATCACGCCCGGCGCCAGTGGACCGCCGAGCTCGAGCGTGATCTCCGGTGCGGTGAGGCTGCCCAGCGCGTCCGCGATGAAGCGCGAGTTGAACGCGATGGTCGTGTTCTGACCCTCGACCGTGGCATCCACCTTCGCCGTTTGATCCCCGACCTCGGCCGCGTTCGCGCTGATCACGAGCGGCGGGTGATCGGAGGGATTCACCTGGAACCGAAGCATGTTCGCCGAGTCGCGCGCGAACAGCGAAGCAAGGCGGGTCGCCTGCAGAAGCTCCTCCCGCTGCGCCACGATCTTCGTCGCGGGCTTTCCCTGCGGGATCACCTGGCGGTAGTT
>JBDTMY010000054.1:0-6161 GCA_039934015.1 Chloroflexota bacterium
GCGTTGATCACCATCTTGCGATCGGTCGGCCCCGTGATCTCGACCTTGCGTGTCCGCAGGTCCGCCGGGACGCGCGAGACGGTCCACTCTGCTTCGCGGAGCGGCCGCGAGTCCGGGAGGAAGTCGAGCGTACCGCCCGCGCGCAGCTCGCGCCATCGTTTCTCCCGCGTTTCGAGAAGCCCGATACGGGTGGGCTCGACCTCACGGTGCAAACGGATCAGGAAGTCCTGGGCTTCCTTCGTAAGCAGCTCGGCCGCGATCGCTGCGGTGTCGCGCGCGTCGTTTGGAATACGAACTTCGACGGACGCGGTCGCCATCGCCCGTATGCTCGCACAGGTGGAGCTCTCCGCATCGTTCGGCTTGCAAGGAAAGCGAGCGCTCGTCACCGGCGGCTCCCGCGGTCTGGGTCAGGCCATCGCGTTGGCCCTCGCGGATGCGGGCGCGGACGTCGCTGTCACATCGCGGAACGGCGACGACGCCGAACCGGTCGCCGTTGCGCTGCGCGCAAAAGGGCGGCGTTCGCTGGCGCTGCTGCTCGAGGTCAGGAACAAAGCATCGATCCGGGTGTGCTTCGAGCGCATCGACCGCGAGTGGGGAAGCGTTGACATCCTGGTGAACAACGCCGGCACGAACATCCCGCAGGAGCTGGACACGCTCGACGAGGACTCCTGGGACACCGTGATCGACATCGATCTGAAGGGCCTCGTCTTCGTGACGCAGGCCGCGGCGGCCCGGATGGTCGCGGCGCGACGCGGCGGCCGGATCGTGAATGTCGCGTCGGTCTACGGGGTCGTCGGTCGGCGCGAGCGCATCGCGTACAGCGCGGCGAAGGGCGCCGTGGTCAACCTCACGCGGTCCCTCGCTCTCGAGCTCGCGCCGCACGCCATCACGGTCAACGCGATCGGTCCCGGCACAGTGGAGACGGACCTTACGCGTGAGCGGATGCGAAGGAACCCGGCATTTCGCGAGGAGGAGGTCGGGCGCACGCCCCTGGGGCGCCTCGGCACGCCAGAGGACGTCGCGGCCGCGGTCGTCTTCTTCGCGTCCCCGGCGGCGGGCTTCATCACCGGCCAGACCCTGCTGGTGGACGGGGGAACATCGGCGCATTGACCGGATATCCCCCAACAGGTGAGGACCCCCTTGGCGCTCGCCGGACTACAACTCAACTGACGGGCGCGCGCCGCGGGGAGGACACTTCCACTTGGATGCAGTGGCACAACGCATGACCGCGGACGACCACGGCTCGGCGTCGACGAACACGGAGCCGACGCAGCTCGGGTCCGCGACCGTCACGCCACCGGTCGAGGCCACCCTGCGCATCCTCCTGAACAGCGTCCCGTTCCTCATGGGCGTGGCCGTCGTGCGGCAGCCCCCGGCCAACGACATGGCGATCGTCCAGGTCGGCCGGATGCCGTGGCTCCACGATCGACGGCTGACGACGCTCAACCTGCCCGACGATGCGCTTCCCGCGAACCGCGCCCTCGCTTTGGACTGGCCCGTGCCCTACCAGGCGGAGTGGGTCGGGGCGCCCCCGCGTTTGCTCATCGCACGGCTCGTCGCCCAGGGACACACCGTGGGCGTCCTGTTGGGCACGTTCATCACGCGCGAGCAGATGGCCCAGCACACTCGCGAGGCGCTCGACCTCGCGTGCGAGCTCATCGCGTCCGCAATGGCCGGCGAGGCGTTCGCTCCCGCCGTCCCGTACCACGCGGTGGAGGTCGAGCAATCCTCGGTGTTCACGCCGCCGCCGCCGGCGCCCGTCGAGCCGCCGACCCAGGGCGAGCTCGAGCCACCGAGCGAGCCGCAGCTCACGCTCGTGTCCGACACGGCAACGACGGAGCTGACCGCGCCCGAACCCGAGGCCGAGCGCGAGACGATGAGCCGCAGCGACAGCGTCGATCTCGTCGTCGAGGAGGTCCGCAAGTCCATCGAGGACGCGGGCGACGCGCGCACGCTTGGCCGGATCCTGCGCGATGTGATGAACGTGATCACGGACGCATCGGCATTCTCGATCTCGCTGTTCCACGTCGCGCTCACCGAGGTCGCGTACCGCTACAAGGTCCTTGGCCCCGAGGTCGACGCGTCCGAGCTCGGGCGTCAGACCGTCGACGATGGCCCGACGTGTTATGCCGCGCGTCACGATCGTCGCTGGCACGTCTTCAAGCGGGATCTCGCGATCCGCGACGGCGCGGACGTGCGCCATCGCGATGTCGCCGTGCTGCAGATCCCCCTGGTCGGCGCAGGAGAGGTGTTCGGCGTGATCACCGTGCAGACGTTCCGCGCGGAAGGCTTCTCCGATCACGAGCTGCGGCTCATCGCGTCCGTCGCCGAGGTCGCGTCGCCGCGTTTCGGGCAGGTGCGCCTCTCCGGTCGCTTCCAACCCCAGCCCTCGAACATCGCGCCGTCGGGCGAGACCACGACCGTCGTGGCCCCATCCGCCACGGCCGATCGCCCGGCCCCGCAACAGCGCACCGCCGACAACGTGCTGGCGGATCTGCTGCGGCGCTGTGCCGGCGCCGGATTCGCCACTGCGTTCCTCATGGGGGTCGACCCGGGCGCCGGTGTTCTCCGAGGCGAGCTCGTGAGCGACTCCGATATCGCGCGGGAGCTCGACTACGCGCTCGGCATCACGACCGGAAAGTTCACGATCCCGATCGACGAGCGCTACAACGCGATCGCGCGCGCGATGCGCGAGGCCCGCATCGTTCCGGCGCCGACGATCCACGAGATCGCACAACCCGCGCTCGATTGGCAAGGCTCGCTCGCGCTCGAGCGGATCGCGCGTGGCGGTCGGACGATCACGCTGCCGATCGTCGTCGAGGGCGCGCCAGCCGGAGCCCTCGTGCTGGGCCCGATGGCCGATGACCCGACGTTCAGCGCCATCGAGATGGTCCGAGGCTACGTGGAGGACGCGACGCGCGAGCTCGCCGGCCTATGGCGCGCGGAGGCGCGCTGACATTGCGACGCGCATTCAACCTGCCGGCGGAGGCCAGGCTCTAAACTCCCGCGCGTGATCGGCGAGGTGACGTTCGGAGTCATCGGGCTCCTCTTCCTATTCGCGGACCTGCGCACGTTCAGCTCCACCTTTCAGCTGACGTTCTTCGGCGCTCCGAACACCAACCTCGGTGTCGCCGCGATCGCGGTCTTCGCGACATCGTTCCTGGCGCTGATGGTCGCGGCGCGCCTGGGACCACGGCGCGCGGTCGGGCTCAGTGCCGTGATGTTCGGCCTCACCACGCTGGCGCTCACAGCGTCGCGCAGCAACTGGCTGGATCTCGGTCTGTCCGTCCTCGCGCTCGCGGCGGGTATGTGGTGGCTCTCGCTCTTTCATAGCTCGCGGCCGCCCGACGGGCAACCGGCGCTCGCTCGCGCCCTGCCGATCGCGTTCGTCGCCGATCTCGCGCTTCGCGCTGCGCTCCGAACGCAGCCCGTCGTGGATCTCGCTTGGCCCGTCGCGGTCGGGATCGTTGTCGTCGCGGTGCTTGTCTTCGGCGCGGCCGGGCTCGCGTCGCTCTCCGCGGACCGCCAGTGGACCGCACCGAACCTGATCGGGACGCTGACGCTGATCGCCGCGCCCGCGCTGGTCCTCGTCGCCGAGACCGGCGCCACCAACGGTGCGCAGGTCGCGCTCGCCGCGGGTCTGGGCCTGGGGCCCGAGCCGGCGCGCGCCACGCAGATCGGCCAGATCGTGCTCGGCATCGGGCTCGCGGCGGGCGCCATCGCGCTCGTGCGCTTCGGGCCCAACCGTTTCATCGGCGCCGCCGCGCTCGCGGTCGGCGCGGCGCTCCTGTGGTGGCACCAGCCGTTCGTCTCGCTTCTGGGCGGCCCCTTCCTCGCCGCGGGTCTGGTGGTCGCCGCGGCGACGCTCCTCGGCGCGCCGCACGTCCCCGCGGGGTCGCCGGCACGTGTCGTCCTCCCGCTGTCGTTCGGCTGGCTGCTCTTCGTCGGAGCGGCCTTCGGCTTCTACGCGTTCTTCGCGCTGCAGCCGGCGGTGTGGGTCGCGACGGCGCTCGTCGTGTTCGCCACCCTCGTCGCGCCGACGCCGATCGTGCGCCTGGGCGCACCGCTCGCGGCCGCCGCTGCGGCGGTCGCGATCGCCGTACCGGTGCTTTCGTTCTTCACCGCGCCGGCGACGCCGGAGCCGCAGGCCGCCAAGGTCACATTCCGCCTGATGACCTACAACGTGCATCAGGGGTTCAACGCCAGCCAGATCCCCGCGCTCGACGAGATCGTCGCGACCATCGCGCACGAGTCGCCCGACGTGCTCATCCTTCAGGAGGTCGTGCGCGGCTGGATGATCGACGACCAGCACGATGTGCTGTCGGTGCTCGCTCAGCGCCTCGAGATGCAGTACGTGTTCCTCCCGACGATCGGTGACCTGTACGGCAACGCGGTCCTCTCGCGGTATCCGATGCAGGACGTGAAGCGCGTTCCGTACGCCCCGGGACCGACGCTGCGCAATCAGCCGCGCGGTGCGCTCTTCGTGCGGATCGGCGACGTGCTCGTCGTCGCTACGCATCTGGATCACAACAGCGACGGCACTTTCGTGCGGCAGGACCAGGTGCGCACCATCTTGCGCGAGATCGGCGATGCGACGGCCGTCGTCGTTGCCGGCGATCTCAACGCCGAGCCGGCGGACATCGAGATGCGCCTGTTCGATCAGTCGGGATTCCAGGATCTGGGGCAAGCAGCGGGACCGACGACGATCGGCGAGGAGCCGGCCAGGCGCATCGATTACGTGTGGGGCCTCGGCGTCGTCGGCGCGCAGGCGCATACGACGCCTCCGGACAACCTCTCTTCGGACCACCGCGGCCTCGTGGTAAACATCACGCGGACCGGACGCTGACCGGACGCCGACCGTTAGACTGGCCATGGCCGCGGGGCTTCCTACCAGCGGTTGGGGATCGTCATCACCGGATCGTTCGTCCACCTCCACACCCACAGCGAATACAGCCTGCTGGACGGGCTTTCGCGCGTCTCCGACCTGGTCGCGCGCGCGAAGGAGCTCGGGATGCCGGCGATCGCGCTCACCGACCACGGCGCGCTCTACGGCGCGGTGGATTTCTACGTAGCGGCCAACCAGGCGGGCATCAAGCCGATCCTCGGCGTCGAGACGTACA
This sequence comes from Chloroflexota bacterium, assembly GCA_039934015.1. Lineage (GTDB taxonomy): Bacteria > Chloroflexota > Limnocylindria > P2-11E > P2-11E > CF-39. Next base: position 5,121 of record JBDTMY010000054.1, read on the forward strand.
TCGCGCGCACGAATCGCTTCGAGCGCGATCCGCGCCTCGAGGGGCACGGCAAGCCGTTCCACCTCGTGCTGCTGGCGAAGAACTTCACCGGCTACCGCAATCTCGTCGCGCTCGTCACGACCGCCCATCTCGACGGCTACTACTACCGCCCGCGCATGGACAAGGAGATCCTCCGACAGCATTCGGATGGGCTCATCGCTCTCTCCGCCTGCCTGCAGGGTGAGCTCGCGCGGGCGATCCAGGACGAGGGCATCGACGCAGCGTGCAAGGTCGCGCTCGAGCACCAGGAGATCTTCGGCGCGGGCAACTACTTCCTCGAGCTCATGCAGCACGGCGTGCCGGAGCAGGAGGCCGTGCTCGAAGGCGTTCGCGAGGTCGGGCGCCGGACGGGCATCCCGCTCGTCGCCACCAACGACATCCACTATGTCCATGCCGAGGACGCCGAGGCGCAGGACGTCATGGTGTGCATCCAGAGCGGGAAGACGATCGACACTCAGGCCCGGCTCAAGATGATCGACCACCCCGAGCTGTACTTGAAGAGCGCCGAGCAGATGGCCGAGCTCTTCCCGGACGACAGCGAGGCCCTGGCCAACACCGTTCGGATCGCATCGATGGTCGACATCAAGCTTCCGCTCGGCGAACTGCAGCTCCCGGCGTTCGCCGTGCCCGCCGGCACGACGCCTGACGACCACCTCCGTGGGATGGCCGAGACCGGCGTGCGCGCGAAGTTCGGCGAGATCACGCCGGAGCTCCGCGAGCGGCTCGACAAGGAGCTGTCGGTCATCGGCAAGCTCGGGTACTCCGGCTACATCCTCATCGTGCAGGACTTCATCCGCTACGCGCGGGAGCACGGGATCCTCACTGCCGTCCGCGGCTCCGCGGGTGGATCGCTGGTGAACTACGCGATCGACCTCACGGACATCGACCCGATCCGCTACGGGCTGATCTTCGACCGCTTCCTCAACCTTGAGCGCTACACCCTTCCTGACATCGACGTCGACTTCATGGACAACCGCCGCGACGAGGTCATCGCCTACGTCA
>JBDTMY010000055.1:0-28782 GCA_039934015.1 Chloroflexota bacterium
CGGAGGACGGTACGCGCGTCGCACGCGTACACGTCCGCGTCACGTCCGCGTGCGAGCAGCTCTAAGAGCTACTTCGCCCGTACGACATAGGTGCTCGCGATCTTGTCGTGCCAGCCCTGCTTGTCGGCGTCGAACGCGACCCAGATGACGCCGATGGCGAAGCAGATGAAGGACACGAAGAGGCCGAGGTAGCGGATGACCGCCTGAGTCAGCGTGAGCGTCGATCCATCGGTGCGGATCACCTTGAGATCGAGGACGCGCATCCCGAGCGTTTGACCGCCACCCTGTGCCGACCAGAAGTAACAGAAGTACGCGAGACCGATCAGAAAGCTGAGACCGTTCGACGTGGCGCCTGTCGGCCCACCACCCCCGATGATCGAGGCGACGATTCCCGAGACGATTCCGATACCGATCGCGTCGATGATGTACGCGAACGTCCGGACCCAGAAACCCGCCTTGTTCGTGGTTACCGCTACCGCGGTAGCTTCAGCCGCCATAGACATTGACCCCCTTCTTCCGGCCCGAAGTCTAGATTCGTTAGCGAAGTGCTCCTAGTACGACCTTCCTACTGGCTGGCATGCCCTCATGGCAGGCACACTCACGCCAGCCAAGCAACGAGAAAGGGGGAACGTAAATGCTCGCATTCTTCCGCGAAGACGAAGGACAAGGCCTCGTTGAGTACGCGCTCATCATCGCAGTCATCGCCATCGCCGTCATCGTCGCGATGGTCTTCCTGCGGGGCCAGATCCAGAACATCTTCAGCAACATCGGCAACAACCTCACCTAGCTCGCACGAAGCTGTCGATGCGATGAGCGGCGCCCTAACCGGCGCCGCTCATCATCTTTAGAGAGGGAGCACAGTTAGCACGTGAGTCTTGAGGTCCTGCGGGTCATAGAGAACGTCACGCTCACCGCGCTCCTCATCACCGTCATGTACACGGACTGGCGCTTCCTCCGCATCCCCAATGTTTTCACCTATCCCGCGATGCTCGTTGGCATCGTCTTCGGCGTGCTCGAAGGCGTGCCAGGTGAGCTGTTCGTCAGCGGACTGGCGGACCACGTCGCTGCGCTCATCCTCGCTTTCGCGATCTCGTATCCGTTCTATGCCGCAGGCGGCCTCAAGGCCGGCGACGCCAAGCTCCTCATGGCGATCGGCGCGCTGCGCGGCATCAACTTCCTCCTCTATGCGGCGGTCTACGGTGCTCTGATCGGCGGCGTCCTTGCCGTCGGATTCATCCTGCGACGTAAGCTCGCCCGACCGGTCGCTGGCGCGGCTCCGAACACGCTCGCGGGGATCATGAAGTCTTCGATCCCGTACGGCGTCGCGCTTGGTATAGGCGGGCTGCTCGCGCTGGCCCTCGAGGCGACGGGCTACATACAGGTGACCGTTTAGACTCGCGCGAACACCGCAAAGGGGAGCGATGACGGTTGGCTGACGGCGAAAAGATCCGCATCCTCATTGTCGACGACATCGCCGACACGCGAGAGAACCTCGCGAAACTGATCGGGTTCGAGCCCGACATGGAGGTCGTCGCCACCGCGGGCGGCGGGCAGGAAGCCGTCAACATGGCCAAGCAGCACCGGCCTCACGTGATCCTCATGGACATCAACATGCCGGACATGGACGGGATCACGGCCACCGAGATCATCTCGAACACCGTTCCCGAGTCGCCGATCATCATGATGAGCGTCCAGGGCGAGCAGGACTACCTCCGCCGCTCGATGCTCGCCGGCGCGCGCGAGTTCCTGGTGAAGCCGTTCTCCGCCGACGAGCTGATCAATTCGATCCGCCACGTCCACGAGCTCGAGAAGGTGCGCCGGGCGCGCTATGCGCCGGTGGCGCCAGTCGCCCCGGTCGGCGGTCCGGCCGCCGCCGCGGCTGCGGGTCGCGATTACGGCAAGATCATCACGTTCTTCTCGCCCAAGGGCGGCGTTGGCCGCACCACGATCGCGACGAACCTCGCGGTCGCGCTGCACCAGATCACGAACAAGCCGGTGGTCCTCGTCGACGGCAGCCTGCCGTTCGGCGACATCGCCGTGATCCTCAACATGAGTCCGAAGGCGAAGACGATCGCGGACCTCATCGGGTCGTTCGAGACGGCCGACTCCGACGTCGTCGAGTCGATCCTCGTGCAGCACTCCACCGGCATCAAGGTGTTGCTCGCGCCGCCCACGCCCGAGTCGACCGAGCTCATCACCGGCGCCAACATGAAGCACGTCCTCGAGCTCCTGCGCGAGCGCTACGCCTACATCGTCGTGGACACCTGGCCGTCGTTCCAGGAGCAGGTCATCACGATGCTCGACGTCGCCGATGTGATCCTGACGCTCATGACCCTCGAGATCACCAGCCTCAAGAACGTCCGCGTCTTCATGGAGGTCGTCGAGAAGCTCGGCTACGACGAGACGAAGGTGCAGCTGGTCGCCAACCGCAACGACAGCTCGGGCGGCATCAAGGCTTCGGACGTCGAGGCGAGCCTGGGCCGCAAGATCCCGCACACGATCGTTTCCGACGGCCGGACGCTCGTCCTGGCCGTCAACCGCGGCGTCCCCTTTGTCATCAGCCACCGGGACAGCCAGGTCGCCAAGGACATCTTCGCGCTCGCTCAAAAGGTGGCCACTTCCGAAACGGCCCCGGCAGCGGCGGGCAAGCAGGCGCCCTCGCGCGGCGGACTCAAGCTTTTCGGAGCGCGTTAGGCCCGAGAGGCTCGGCATTCGTCACCGCTCTGATCCCCCAAAAGAGCGGTCGGAATCCACTTAGGTGGACGTAGACTCAATCGCCGAGGGAGCAGGCGCCCGCCATAACGGGAGCCGGAGATGAGGGTTTCTTAGTAGATGTCATTGCTTCGCCGCATCGAAGGTCAGCGTCCCGCCGGGCAGCAGCCCGCGGCTCCCCAAGCACCCGGCACGCCCCCGCCTCCGGGCGGCGGCCCGCCCAAGCCACCGTCCGAAGGACCCCTCACCCAGACCAGCTCGCCCGCGCGCGACGCCAACCGCGATGTCCGCATCAAGCTCCAGACACGGATCATCAACAACCTCGACCCTCGCCTCGACCTCGCGGACGCGAAAGCGGTCCGCTCGAGCATCGAGGAGATGTTCAACAAGTTCATCGACGAGGAAGGCGTGGTCGTCACGCGCGTCGAGCGCCAGAAGATGCTCGAGTCGATCCTCGACGAGATCCTCGGATTCGGTCCGATCGAGCCGCTCCTCAAGGACGACACGATCACTGAGGTCATGGTCAACGGCCCGTTCCGCTGCTACGTCGAGCGCAAGGGCAAGCTGCAGCTTTCCGACGTGACCTTTCAGAGCGACGAGCACGTCATGCGGATCGTCGAGCGCATCATCGCTCCGATCGGCCGGCGCGTTGACGAGTCGAAGCCTTACGAGGACGCGCGTCTCCCGGATGGCTCGCGCGTGAACATCATCATCCCGCCGCTGGCGCTGAACGGTCCCGTCGTGACGATCCGAAAGTTCCCCAAGTACCGGATCACCGTCGAGGACTACATCAAGTTCGGCACCGCGACCGCCGAGATGATGGAGTTCATGCGAGCCTGCGTCGAAGCCCGCCTGAACATGTTCATCTCCGGTGGCACGGGCTCCGGTAAGACGACCCTCCTCAACATCATGTCCGGCTTCATTCCCGAGGACGAGCGCATCATCACCATCGAGGACGCCGCCGAGCTTCGTCTCGTGCAGGACCATGTGGTCCGCCTCGAGTCGCGCGCGGCGAACATCGAAGGCAAGGGTCAGGTCTCGATCATGGATCTCGTCAAGAACTCCCTCCGTATGCGCCCAGAGCGCATCGTCGTCGGTGAGATCCGTGGTGGCGAGGCGCTCTCGATGCTCCAGGCCATGAACACCGGTCACGACGGCTCGCTGTCGACCGGTCACGCCAACTCACCCCGCGACATGCTGGCCCGACTCGAGACGATGTGCCTCATGGCCGGTGTCGACCTGCCCGCGCGCGCCATCAAGGAGCAGATCGCGAGCGCACTCGATGTCATCGTGCAGATCTCGCGCCTCAAGGACGGCTCGCGCAAGATCACGAACATCACCGAGGTCCAGGGCATGGAGGGCGAGCAGATCGTTCTCCAGGACGTCTTCGTCTTCGAGCAGACCGGTTATGTCGAGGGCAAGGTCCAGGGTCGACTGCGCCCGACCGGCATCCGACCGAAGTTCAGCGAGAAGTTCGAGGCGGCCGGCATCAAGCTCCCGCAGGGCGTCTTCGGCGACATGTCCGTCGGACTCAGGTAGGTGGAGTACGCCCTTCCCGCCGGGATGTTCGCCGGAGTCCTGTTCTTCTTCTGGGGCATCTCGACGATGCTCTCCGGCGGCGGCGCCGGCTCGGTCGAAGAGCGCATGGCGCGCTACGCCGGCGGCAAGACCGAGGTCAAGACCTCAGGCGGCGGGCGTCAGGCGCGTCAGCGCAACGTCGTAGACCCGTTCGCGACGCTGTCGAGCGACGTCCAGGACAAGCGCTTCCAGATCCGCGTCCAGCGCGACCTCGCGCGCGCGAACCTCAAGCTGCGTGTCAGTGAGTACTACTCGATCCGCATCGGCCTGGCGGTCGGGCTCGGCCTGCTGCTGGGCGTGCTGCGCGACCCGCTTTCCGGTCTCGTCGGCGCGCTCCTTGGGTACTTCCTGCCGCGGTTCTGGGTGGGGCGGCGCATCGGCGGCCGGCTCTCCGCATTCAACAAGCAGCTCGCCGACACCATCACGCTCCTTTCGAACTCTCTGCGCGCCGGCTCGAGCTTCCTTCAGTCGATCGAGCTCGTGTCGCGCGAGACGCCCGATCCGATGGGTGAGGAGATGGGTCGCGTCGTTCGTGAGGTCAACCTCGGTCTCGGTATGGAAGAGGCGCTCTCCAACCTCGTTCGCCGCATCCGGAGCGACGACCTCGATCTGATGGTCACCGCCATCGGCGTGCAGCAGCAGGTCGGTGGCAACCTCGCGGAGATCCTCGACACGATCGCCTTCACGATCCGCGAGCGTGTCCGCATCAAGGGTGAGATCAACACGCTGACCGCGCAGGGACGCTATTCGGGCTACCTCGTGGCGTTCCTGCCGATCGGCATCATGATCACCCTGAACTTCATCAACCCTGAATTCATGCAGCCGCTCTTCACGCAGCTCATCGGTCAGATCCTGCTCGGTGTGGGCGGCGTGATGATGGTCATCGGCTTCATCGCGATCCAGAAGATCACGAATATCAAGGTGTAAGCGTGGAACCACTCGTCTTCGCCGGCCTCATGTTCTTCGGTGTCCTGGTCGTCTTCGTGTCGATGATCATCGGCGCCCAGCTCGATCCGGTGCAGGCGCGCCTCCAGCAGATCGCGGTCCGCCCGAGGACGCTGGAAGAGCTCGAGCTGCAGCGCCCGCTCTCAGAGCGGATGCTCAAGCCGATCATCGCCGGGTTCTCTGGTCTGGTCGGCCGCTTCTATCCGCAGAACACGGTCCGCGGCCTCTCGCTGCGCCTGAAGCGCGCGGGCATGGAGACGACGAGCACGGAATTCTTCCTCGGCGTCAAGGGCTTCTCTTCGATCGTCGGCGGCGTGCTCATCTCCGGGCTGGTCAATGCCATCACCGGCGATCCGCTGCAGACGCTGATCGCGCTCATCGTCGGCATCATCCTCGGATTCATGGCGCCCGACTTCTATCTCTCGAGCAAAGCGGGCGGCCGCGCGAACGCGATCATCGAGCAGCTTCCCGACGCGCTCGACCTGCTCACGATCTCGGTGGAGGCGGGGCTCGGCTTCGATGCCGCGCTCGTCAAGGTCACCGAGAAAATGAAGGGCCCGCTGACGGAAGAGTTCAAGCGCGCCTCGGGCGAGCAGCGCGTGGGCAAGTCGCGTCAGGAAGCCCTGCGCGGGATCAACGAGCGCGTCGAGGTCAAGGAGCTGCAGAACTTCATCTCGGCGATCATCCAGGCCGACCAGCTCGGTGTGTCGATGTCGAAGGTGCTGCGGATCCAGTCCGAGCAGCTTCGCCAGGACCGTCGCCAGCGCGCCGAGGCGAAGGCCGCACGCGCGCCGATCCTCATCATGCTGCCGACCGTCGGCTGCATCTTTCCGTCGCTGTTCATCGTCATCCTCGCGCCAGCCGCTCTGTCCGCGCTGTCCTCCTGCGGGTCCTTCTAAGTCCAGCCCCCGCGGCTTCGCGTCCTGAACAGCACCAAGGGCACTGTCCTCGCCTCCGACTGCCGCGTCGCTGATTCGTTCCTGTCGCGCGCCCTCGGCCTGCTCCCGCGCTCGAGCCTTCGGGCGGGTGAGGGCCTGCGCATCACCAAGACGTCATCCATCACGATGTGGCTCATGCGCTTCGCGATCGACGCCGTGTTCGTGGACCGCGCCGGGCGTGTCGTCCGCGTCGCGGAGCGGCTTCCGCCATGGCGCATGGCCGTCTTCGCGCGCGGCGCCGCCGAGGTCATCGAGCTGCCCGCCGGCACCGCTTCCGCGACGCGCACGCAAGCCGGCGACGAACTCGTCTTCGAGCCCGCGTGATCTCCAAAGCGGCCGCGGACGCCGCGCTCGACCTGCTCCTCGCTCCGCGGTGCGCCGGTTGCGGCGTCGCGGGTAGCTGGCTGTGCCTGGAATGCCGTGACCTGTGCGAGCCGGTCCGCACCGGGCGCGTCACCGCGGCCGGGACGTACGGCGGGCCGCTGCGCGAAGCCATCCACCGCTTCAAGTACGGCGGCGAGCGCGCACTCGCGAACGAGCTCGGGGAGCTCGTCGCCGCATGCCTCGCGAGCGACATCGCGACCGGCACGGCGCTGGATGTCGTCGTGCCCGCGGTGCTGCACCCGGATCGGGCGCGCTCGCGTGGCTACGACCAGGCCTGGCTGCTCGCCGCCGTCGTCGCCGAGCGCACGGCGTTGCCGCTGCGCGTGCCGCTCCGCAGGATCCGTCCCGCCGTGCCGCAGATCACGCTCGACCGTGCCGCGCGCGCGGAGAACCTGCGCGGCGCGTACGTCGCGGAGGCCGGTGCGCTTCGTGGCGCTAGGGTCGCGCTGGTGGACGACGTCGCAACGACCGGGGCAACACTCGCGGCGGCGAGCGGCGCATTGCGGGCGGCGGGAGCGCGCGCCGTGCGCTCGTACGTCGTCGCGCTGGACGTATGAGCGAGCGCGTTGGCCTCGCGCGGTGGCAGATGCGTGGCCTCCTGCTCTTCGTCCTCGCGTTCGCCAACCTCAACGACATCTGGTCACCCGACGTGCTGCCGAACGCGCTCTTCGCGTGGACCGTCGTGAATGAGCGCGATGTCGATTACGACGAGTTCGTCTTCCGGCCCGCGGAGCGCGACATCCTCGCGAACGCCACGCCGGCTGGGACCGCGCTGACCAACAAGCTCGACTCGGAGGCGTATTTCTTCCGCGCCTGCGGCGAGTCGACCGCCGTGGATGCTCCGGGGACGACCCGCAGTCCCGGCGGCCCACCGGCGCCGGGCCCGAACGACCACGTGTGCTCCATCTTCCCGCCCGGCATCGCATTCCTCGCGTTCCCGTTCTTCCTGCCCTTCGTGGCTGCCGGCGCGGAGCCACTGAACCTGGGACTGCTGGTGCGCGTCGGTCACGTCGCCGCGGCCACGATCGAGGTCATTGCCACGCTCCTGCTCTGGTCGGTGATGCGTCGCTTCGCGAGCGCTCGCTGGGCGCTCGCGCTCGTGCTGCTGTATTTCCTCGGCACCAGCGTGCGCACGATCGCCGCGCAGGCGCTCTGGCAGCACGCCGGCGTGCATCTCGCCATCGCGATCGCGCTGTGGCTGGTCTTCCTGCCGAGACCGGTCGCCCTCTGGCGTGAATTCGCCGCAGGCGTCGCGCTCGGCTTCGGCGCCGTGGTGCGTCAGACGACCGGCGCGCTCGTGCCGTTCGTGCCGGCGGCGCGCATCCGCGCGACGATCCTCGCGATCGTCGGGGCCGCGATCGGGGTGGTCCCGCTGGTCGTGTACAACGCGGTGGCGTTCGGCAACCCGCTCGAGCAGGGGTACGGCACGAAGCCCTTCGACGCGTCACCGCTCGTCGGCCTGTATGGCCTGCTGCTCTCGCCGAGCCGCGGCCTCTTCGTCTACGAGCCATACATCCTCTTCGCCTTCGCGGCGATCGTCCTGTTGAAGCCGGGTCGGGATCACCTCGAGCTACGGCTGCTCTCGCTCACCTACGCCTGGGCGGCGACGGCCATCCTCTATGCGACCTACGCGGAGTGGTGGGGCGGGCGTGTGTTCGGCCCGCGCTTTCTCGACGACCTCGCCCCGGCGCTGTTCGTGCTCCTGGCGTGGGGTATCGGACACGGCCTGCTCGCGCGATGGCCCGCGCGCGCCGCGTTCTGGGTCTGCGCCGCGTGGTCCCTGCTCATCTTTCAGGCCGCCGCATTCGTGTACGACCAGAGCACCTGGGACCTGCACCCGACCAACATCAACGTCGATCCGTCGCGCCTCTTCGACTGGAGCGACCCGCAGTGGCTGTTCGTCCTGCGCAGCCTGCCCGAGGGCGGGGTCGGCGTGATCGTGGCTGCCGGCCTCACGGCCCTCGCGCTTCTCTTCCTGCTGCGCGTGGAGTCGGTGCTACCGTCCCGTCGGTGACGACGGCCTTCAGTGTCTTCTTCGGTCGCAGCGGTCCATCCGAGATCGAGCGGCGGCTCGATTCCATCAAGATCGCGATCGGCGCGCTGGTCGTCACGCGCGCGGGCGCCGCCGGATTCGACCCCTTGATCGCGGTGACCGCGGATGAGGAGGCCCGCGCAGCGTTCGCACGCGGCGGTGCGGACGTGGTCGCCCCCCGCACCGACCCCTTCCACTTCGGCGAGGAGCTGCTCGCGCTGTCTCGCGAACGCCGGCTCGATCGGATGGCGACGATCGGGGCCGGCGCCGGCGCGCTGATGAGCATCGCCGAGCTCACACGGCTCCGCGAGGAGATCGACGCGGCTGAGGCGCTGGTCCTCTCGAACAACTACTACTCCGCCGACCTCGTCGCGTTCACGCCGGCGTCCGCGCTCACCGTCATCGACCTGCCGGCGACTGACAACCCGCTGCCGCGCCGGCTGCACCAACAGGGCGGTCTCTCGTCACGGCAGCTCGATCGCTCCGCGGCGACGCTCCTCGACGTCGACACGCCGGCCGACGCCGCCGTTCTGAAACGACATCCCGCGTGCCCGCCGGAGCTGCGCACGCTCGACACCTGGGACGACGAGCTCGGCGAGCGCATCGACGCGCTCATGCGCCTGGTGACGACCCCGGAGCGGGAGCTCATCGTCGCGGGTCGCGTCGGCGCGCCGGTGTGGTCGTATCTCGAGTCCCAGACCGCGTGCCGGGTGCGCATGCTGGCCGAAGAGCGCGGCATGCAGGCCGCCGGGCGCGACAGCTTGGGCGCGGCGCGCACGGTCCTTGGCTTCCTCTATCGCGAGATCGGCCCCGAGTCGTTCTTCGCGCGCCTCGGCGAGCTTGGGAACGGGATGCTCTTCGATACGCGGGTGCTGTTCGCGCATCTCGGATGGCAGCTCTCGGCGCAGGAACGTTTCGGTTCGGACCTGTTCCGCGCGGATTCGCTGGCGCATCCCGAGCTGCGTGCCTTCACCGAGGCGGCGCGTGCTGCCGCGTTCCCCCTGCTGCTCGGCGGGCACACCCTCGTATCGGGTGTGCTGTGGACGCTCGTCGAGGCGGCGTGGTCCGGGCACCCCGAGCCTTGACCCTGCGCCTTTTCGACCACCACATCCACACCGAGCGCTCCGACGGCACCGTCTCCCTCGCGGAGCGCGCGAGCACCGTGTCCGTGCGTCCGCACGGCGTCTCGGATCACTTCCCATGGCCGGGAAAGATGCGTGACGACGACGACGTGCTGCGGTATCTCGACGACGCCGCGCGGCTCGGGTTGCGCGTCGGTCTTGAGTACGACCTCGGCGTCGCGCCGCCGCTGCGTGCGACGACGCGCGCGTCTCTGCACTACATGATCGGCGCGCTGCACCAGCTGGACGTCGATGGCGTGCGCATCCCATTCGACGAGGCGGGCGCGTTCCTGAAGCGGAAGATCCCGTCGTTCACGGACCGCGCACGCTTCGGCGACAGCACGCTCGCGCGGCGCATCCGCGAGCGCATGCTCGAGGTCGTGCGCGAGGGCTTCGAACGTGACGGGATCGACATCCTCGGCCACGGCACGCTGTCGCCGCTCGCGGCCCGCGGGGATCCCGAACGCGACTACCCGGCCGAGTGGCAGGAGCAGCTCATCCAGCTGTGCATCGACGCGGACGTCGCGGTCGAGGTCAACGAGGCCTACGGAGTGCCACACCGCGAATTCCTCGAACGAGCACAGCGGATGGGAGCGCGGTTTTCGGTCGGCTCGGATACGCACGGGCCGCTCGCGCCGCTCGATAAGACGGCCGCGATGATCCTGGCCGCGTCACTCCCGCACGGGCGATTCCTCGCGGGCGAACGGGTGCGCGAGGCGCGCTAGACGGGCGCGTCCTCCACCAGGAGCTCGTACACGAGAATGCCGATCGCGCCGAGCAGCATCAGGTGCACGAGGTTCCCGGCGATGTTCAGCGCAAGGGCCACGAACCATGCCGCCATGAGCAGCCAGACCGCCGTCCAGCGGATGCGGTGGCCTGTCGCGGTGCTCATGAGGGGAGGGTATCGTCCGTATACTTTCAATGCAGGGGGGCGCGCTCCTGCTACTCAAAACAGCGGGAGGGGTGCCGTGTACGGGGGCCTGTCCGTCTACACCGGCAACGCTCATCCGACGTTCGCGCGCGACATCTGCCGCACGCTGGAGATCCCGCTCGGACCGATCGAGGTCTTCAAGTTCGCGAACGACAACATCTTCGTGAAGGTCAACCAGAACGTCCGCGAGCACGATGTCTACGTGGTCCAGTCCCTCACCGGTCCCTCGGTGAGCGACGCGATCATGGAGCTGCTGATCATGATCGACGCCATCCGGCGGGCGTCGGCCGCGCGCATCACCGCGGTGATGCCCTATTACGCGTATGGCCGCAGCGATAAGAAGGACCAGCCACGCGTGCCCATCACTGCGCGGCTGCTGGCCGACCTCATCAGCGTCGCCGGCGCCACGCGCTTCCTGACGATGGACATGCATCAGATGCAGATCCAGGGTTTCTTCAGCATCCCCGGCGACGAGCTGTCGGGGAGGAACATGCTGGTCGAGTACCTGCGCACGATCGTCGACCCGTCGCCTGACGACTGCGCCCTCGTCGTGCCCGACCTCGGCTACGCCAACCAGGCGCGCCGTATCGCGGAGATGCTGGACATCCCGCTGGTGTTCATGCAGAAGACGCATCGTGACAACAGCGGCCGGAGCGACGTCGTCGGCGTCATCGGCGACATCGACCGGAAGCGAACGATCGTGATCGACGACGAGATCGACCGCGGCACCACGATGCTCAACACCATCAAGGTCCTGCAGGAGCGCGGCGTCAACGAGATCTGGGCCGCGTGCACGCACGGCGTGTTCAGCGACAACGCCGCCGAGCGCCTCACCGCGAGCGGTATCGTGGAGCTCATCACCACGGATACCTGCCCGATGCCGCCATCTGTGCGCAACAACGAGAAGGTGCGCGTCCTGACCGTCGCCCCGCTCTTCGCGGAGGCCATTCGCCGGATCCACGGGGGCGAGTCCGTGGGCGCGCTCTTCAATCCGCCCGGATCGCAGATGCCGCTTCCGGTCACCTAGCGATCGCCGCTTGAGCGTCCTAGGGCGCCTCTTCGACTCCAACGAGGGCGAGCTCCGGCGGCTGAAGAAGGTCGTCCAGCAGATCAACGCGCTCGAAGGCGGGACGAAGGCGCTGTCGGACGACGCGCTGCGCGCGCGGACCACGGAGTTCCGCGAACGCCTCGCGAAAGGCGAGACGCTCGACGGCATCCTGCCGGAGGCGTTCGCGACCGTGCGCGAGGCGGCGAGCCGCAGGCTCGGCCAGCGCCACTTCGACGAGCAGCTCATGGGCGCCATGGCGCTCCACAAGGGGCACATCGCGGAGATGAAGACCGGCGAGGGTAAGACCCTGGTCGCCTCCGCGGCGCTCTATCTCAACGCGCTGGCCGGAAAGGGCGCGCACCTCGTCACGACGAACGACTACCTCGCGAAGACGGGCGCCGGCTGGATGGCGCCGATCTACGACCTTCTCGGGATGAGCGTGGCGTACATCGCTCACGAGAAGTCGGCGCTCTACGACACCAGCGTGGTGCTCGAAGCCGTTGACGAGCGTCACCGCCACTGGCGAGACGCCACCCGGCGGGAGGCGTACATCGCCGATATCACCTACGGGCAGAACAGCGAATTCGGCTTCGACTATCTGCGCGACAACATGGTCGACGATCTCGCGCGCATGGTGCAGCGGGACCTCTACTTCGCGATCGTCGACGAAGCGGACTCGATCCTCATCGACGAGGCGCGGACCCCGCTGATCATCAGCTCGCCTGCGGAGGATGTCTCCGAGCAGTACTACCGCTTCGCTTCGGCCGCCAAGAAGCTGCAGCCGGAGACCGACTACATCGTCGAGGAGAAGCACCATGCGGTCTCGCTGACCGAAGAGGGCATCGCCAAGACCGAAAAGATGCTCGGCGTTCCCAACATGTACGAGGGCGACATCAGCGCGGTGCACTTCATGGACAACGCCCTGAAGGCGCACGCCCTCTACCGCAAGGACAAGGAGTACGTCGTCAAGGACGGCGAGGTCGTCATCGTCGACGAGTTCACCGGCCGGCTGATGCCGGGTCGCCGCTGGAGCGACGGCCTGCACCAGGCGGTCGAGGCGAAGGAATCGGTCAAGATCCAGCGCGAGACGCGCACCTTCGCGACGATCACGATCCAGAACTACTTCCGCATGTACGCCAAGCTGGCCGGCATGACCGGTACCGCCGCGACCGAGGCCGAGGAGCTCTTCAAGGTGTACAAGCTCGAGGTCACGCAGCTCCCGACGCACCGGCCGATGGTCCGGAGGGATGACCCCGACCTCGTGTACGCGACCGAGCAGGGCAAGTGGAACGCGCTTATCGAGGACGTCAAGGAGCGGAACACGCGCGGCCAGCCCGTGCTCATCGGCACCACCTCGGTGGAGAAGAGCCAGCGGTTGTCCGACGAGCTGCGCCGGAATGGCATCAAGCACGAGGTGCTGAACGCCAAGAACCACGAGCGCGAGGCGCTGATCATCGCCGACGCCGGCCAGCAGGGCGCCGTGACCCTCTCGACGAACATGGCCGGCCGCGGCGTCGACATCCTGCTGGGCGACGGTGTGGTGGGTCTCGGCGGGCTGCACGTCATCGGCACCGAGCGGCACGAGGCGCGTCGCATCGACAATCAGCTCCGCGGCCGCGCCGGGCGGCAGGGGGACCCGGGATCGACGCGCTTCTTCAACTCGCTCGAGGACGACCTGATCCGGATCTTCGCGTCCGAGCGCGTCGCCGGGCTCCTCGGGCGGATGGGCATGAACGACGAGGCCCCCATCGAGTCCGGGATGGTCACCGGTGCGATCACCCAGGCGCAGATCAAGGTCGAGACCCGGAACTTCGATATGCGCAAACGTGCGCTCGAGTTCGACGACGTGCTCAACAACCAGCGCAACGAGATCTACAAGGACCGCCGCAAGATCCTCGAGAAGGGCGACGTCCGTGAGACCGTCCTCGACTTCCTCCACGACGAAGCCGAGGCGATGGTCGACGCCGAGGCGGCTTCACCGGATCCGGAGGACTGGGACCTCGACAAGCTCGCCGCCGCGCTGGGAGCGCTGGTGGGTCGCGAACTCACTGCGGCGTCGTTCGGGCAGCCGGGCGGGCCCCCGGAGCTCAAAGAGAACGTCGCGCAGATCGTCGACGACACGTACGAGGCCAAGGCAGCGGATCTCGGGGATCCTGAGGTGATGCGAGCCGTGGAGCGCTGGGTGATGCTGCGAACGATCGACACGCACTGGATCGAGCACCTCACCGCGATGGAGGAGCTCCGCGAAGGGATCTACCTGCGCGGCTATGGCCAGCAGGATCCCCTCGTCGCGTACAAGAAGGAAGCGCACGACTACTTCGAGCAGATGCAGACCCGCGTGGCCGCGGGCGTCGCTCAGACCGTGCTGCGCGTGTCGGTGCGAACCGCCGAGCAGGCCGAGCAAGATGAACAGCAACAGGGCAGTGCGCCGCAGCAGACCTCGACGTCCGGGAACGGGACAAGTTCGACGGGGCGCAGCGACATGCGGACGAATCGGGACGAACAGATGCCGACGACAGCCAGCGGACGAGCGAAGCTGGGCCGAAACGATCCCTGCTGGTGTGGATCGGGCAAGAAATTCAAGAAGTGCCATGGGCGGTAGGGCCATGCGGCACGCTGCCGGCGCAGAGGCAGCGGGCGCCGACCGTCTGTGATCACCATCCCGTTCGATCCGAACATCCACCTTGGTCCGTTCACGATCGCGTGGCACGGGATCTTCACCGCGGTCGGCATCCTCTGCGGGGTGTGGCTCCCACTCCGTCTCATTCGTGCGCGCATCTCTGAGGACGACGCGACCGCCGTCGCCACGTGGGGTGTGGTCGCCGGCATCGTCGGCGCGCGACTCGTTCACGTCATCGACGCCTGGCAGTACTACGTCGCGAACCCGCTGCAGATCCTCCTGATCTGGACGGGTGGTATCGCTGTGTGGGGTGCAGCGATCTTCGGAACACTTGGCGGTGTGTTCGTCGCGATCCGGCGAGGCTTGCCCATCGGTTTTGGGGCTGATGCGGCCGCGCCAGGGATCCTTCTGGGCTTCGCGCTCGGCCGGATCGGCGACATCATCAACGGCGAGCATCACGCCACTCCGTGCGAAGCGCCCGTCGGTCTGTGCGTGGGATTCACGCACCCGGACACGCTCGGCCAGCCTGGGCCCGTGCACCTGGTCGTCGCGTACGACATGGCGTGGAACCTGATCGGGGTCGCCGGATCGCTGGCCCTCCGCGGCCGTGGTCTGCCTGAGGGACTGATCTTCTGGCTCGCGGGCGCCTGGTACGCGGTGGGCCGCTTCTTCCTCGGCTTCCTGCGCACCGTCGACCCCACGTACGCCTTCGGCCTGCGCGAGGACCAGGTCATCGCGATCCTCGTTCTCGCGGCGGCGATCCCCATGATCGCCCGCCTCACCATGTTCGGTCGCGCGCCGGAGCCGGTAGCGATCTGATCGAGCTGCCGTTCGACCCGGATCTGGTGATCGGATCATTTCGCATCGCGTGGCACTCGGTCTTCGCCTTCGTGGGCCTGGCGGTCGGCAGCATCGTCTCGATCCGCTGCGCGCGCTACCTGATACGCGACGAGCGGGTCTATCCCTTCGCCATTGCCGTCGTTCTGGGCGGACTCATCGGCGCGCGGATCGCTCACGTCACGGATAACTGGGCGCTCTATGCGAACGATCCGCTGCGCGCGCTTCAGTTCTGGAGCGGGGGCATCGGCACGATGGGCGCGCCGATCGGCTCGACGGTCTCGGGCTATCTCGCCGCGCGCTGGCTTCGCCTGCCGGTCGGCTTCATGTTCGACGTCACGGTCATCGGCATCGCGCTCGGTGAGGCGATCGGCCGCATCGGCGACATCGTCAACGGCGAGCATCACTCCGTGCCATGCGCGGACCTGCCGTGGTGCGTCCGCTACACGCACCCGGACACCCTGGGACAGGCGACGTCGGTCCATCCGATCGGTGTCTACGACGGCCTGCTGATGCTTGCGATCTTCGCCGTGGTCTACCTGTACTGGCGGCGCATCCGGGGGCGCCCGCCCGAGGCCCGCGTTTGGTTTGCCTACCTGCTGCTCCTCGGCGGGGGCCGGTTCCTCCTGTCCTTCCTGCGGACCGACCCGCTGTTCTTCGGGGGGCTCCAGCAGGCCCAGCTTCTCGGGCTCCTCTATTTGGGCGCTGGAGCGGTCACTTTGCCTCTGCTGGAGCGCCGAGCAGCCTGGTTAGCGAACGTGCCGCAAGCACAAAATGGGGAAAAACCCCTTCTCAAACCGGTGTCAGACCGGTAAACTCGCGTCCGGAAAGCGGCACAAAAGCCGCCTGTGGGGAGCGTCATGAAAGAGTGGATCGTCTGCGAGGACAACTGCCTTAAGTGTTCCTACGGGGCGACCCTCGACTGCGACGGAGACTGCCCTCGCTGCCCTCGTAACACCTATTGCCCCTGCGTGACCTTTGTCAGCTTCGCCGCAGGCAAGCTGGCACCAGTCGCTCAGCCCCTCACGACCACTTTCGAACGACCCCGCAAGCGCTGAACCGTCGTGACGGTGGACCTGGCGGCGCTCGCCGCTCTGCGCGAGCGCATCGACCGCATGGCGGTGTTCCTTTGACCTCCCCACTCTTCGCCGCGAGGTCGCGCGTCTAGACGCGGAGTCCTCCGCGCCCGACCTCTGGAACGATCGCAAGCACGCGCAGCAGGTCATGAAGCGACTGGGCCTCATCCGTGCGCGTGTCGACCGCTGGGAGTCCTTTCGCCAGCGTGCGGCTGACCTCACGGAGCTGGCCTCGCTGGCCGATGACCCCGCGCTCAGCGCCGATCTCGAGCGCGAGCTGCAGCAGCTCGTGGCCGATGTCGACAAGGCGAGCCTCGAGGCGCAGCTGGGCGGTCCGTACGACGAGCGCGACGCGGTCGTCGCGATCTCGGCCGGCGTCGGTGGGACGGACGCCGCGGACTGGGCCCAGACGCTCGTGCGCATGTATCTGCGGTGGGCCGAGCGGCACGGTTTCAAAGCGGAGATCGTCGAGTCGACGCCCGGCGACGAGGCGGGCATCCGCAGCGCGACGATCACGGTCGAGGGTCCCTACGCGTACGGATATCTCAAGACCGAGCGCGGCACGCATCGGCTGGTGCGCATTTCCCCGTTCGATTTCCAGAAGCGGCGACAGACGTCATTCGCGCTGGTCGATCCGACCCCGCAGGTCGAGGACGACGCCGAGATCGAGATCCGCCCAGAGGAGCTCAAGATCGACACCTACCGCGCCACCGGTGCCGGTGGCCAGAACGTCAACAAGACGGAGACCGCTATACGCATCACGCATCTGCCGAGCGGCATCGTCGTCTCTTGCCAGAATGAGCGCTCGCAGCTGCAGAACCGTGAGACCGCGATGCGCATCCTCAAAGCGAGACTCCTGGAGAAGCGCGTTCTGGAGCAGGAGGCCGAGCAGGCACGCGAGCGTGGCGAGATGCGCTCCGCCGACTGGGGCAGCCAGATCCGCTCGTACGTCCTCCACCCCTACACCCTGGTCAAGGATCACCGGACCGGCGTCGAGGTCGGAGACCCAACGCGAGTCCTCGATGGGGACATCGACGTGTTCATCGAGGCTGCCCTGTCTAGGCCAACCGCCGGTGGCACACCGCCTGCTTAGTAACGACCCGTAAACGCCATGGGCGCCGAGGGCGCACCCGCGGGAGGTTGTTTTATGGTCAGCGCAAAGGATCTGAGGGATGTCTTCGAGGACATCCGCAGCGAAGCGGGCAAGCGGGCATCTGACTTCATGAGTGACGCCAAGATGCCCGACATCAGCAAGATGCCGGACATCGGTCGGCGCAACGAGCCTTCCGGGATCGTCTGGCTGAGTCTTGGCCTGGTGCTCGGAGCGGTCGTCGGTATGGCGATCGCGCTCATCGCGGCGCCGTATCCGGGCGTCGAGACCCGTCGGCGTCTTGGCCAGCAGGTGGACAAGATGAAGCGACAGGGCGAGGACCAGATCGAGCAGATCCGCACCTCGAGCGCGTCGAAGAGTGACAACGGCGGAACGCCGGGCTACACCACTCCCACCACCGCGTACGAGCGTAGCTAGGGTCGCATTGCCTTCGCGAGCTCGATGAGCTTCTCGCTCGTGTTGAGCGAGGGCTCGTCGAGCACGCGTTCGAACAGCGCGTTAAGGATCTGGCCGACCTTCGGACCGCGTGGGATGTCGAGCTCACGCATGATGTCGTTCCCGTCGATCTTGAGATCGCGAAGCGAGAACGCATTCGCCGCCGCGATCTCGTTCTCCACGCGCTGCCAGAGCGCCTCGAGCGCGTACATGCGCGGCGAGCGCGCGCCACTGCCGATGTTGTCGGCCCGCCGGAGCGCGAAAAGCGCAGGGATGTAGTCCAGCCCGATCTTGCGGATGAAGCGGCGGACCGCCGAGTCGGTCCAGTGGGTCTCGTACCAGAACATGTGATTCCTGATGAGGTGCGTGACCTCGGCCACGGTCTCCTTGTCGAACTTCCAGCGCCGCAGGATCTGGCGGGCCTTGAACTCGCCAACGAACTCGTGCTGGTGGAAGTGGCCGTCGGCCATCGTTTCGGGCTTGCCGATGTCGTGAAAGAGGCCCGCGAGGCGCAGCACGAGGTCATTCGCCGGCGTCGCGTCGACCGTCGCGAGTGAGTGCTCGAAGACGTCCTGGGCGGCGACCTTGTCCTGCGGCGTCTTTTTGCACTCCTCGAGCTCGGGGCAGATGACCTCGAGCAAGCCGACATCCGAAAGCATGCGGAAGGCGACCGCGGGGCGCGGCGCGCCCAGGATCTTCGTGAGCTCCTGATTGATGCGTTCCCCGGAGAGCGTTGTCGCGAGAGGCGCGTTCCGGCGGATGGCGGTGACGGTCGGTCCATCGATGCGCATCTCCAGGAGCGTCGCGAAGCGCACCGCGCGCAGCATGCGCAGCGCGTCCTCGCGGAAACGCGCGTCCGGCTCGCCGACCGCGCGCAGGACGCGCGACTCGAGATCGCCCTGCCCGCCGAACGGATCCACGAGCTCGCCCGGCATGCCGTTCTGGCCGGGCCGCCAGGCCATGGCGTTCATCGTGAAGTCGCGCCGCGAGAGGTCCTCGTGGAGCGAGTCGGTGAAGGCGACGTGATCGGGACGCCGATGGTCGGTGTAGCCGGCCTCGACCCGATAGGTCGTGACCTCGATCTCGTGGTCTCCGGACCGGACGACCACGGTGCCGAAGCGATTCGTATACAGCGACTTCGCGAAGAGCTTCTGGATCTGATCCGGGGTGGCGTCGGTCGCGACATCCCAGTCCTGCGGATCGACCCCGCGGATCGCGTCGCGGACGCAGCCACCCACCACGAACGCTTCGTGGCCGGCGTCGGTGAGCTTCGCCACGACACGCTCGACGTCCTTGGGGACCCGCAGCTCGGTGATGGTCATCGGCTGAGTATCGGGCCCTGGTTATTCGAGGCCGAGGTACGCCTTCCGGACCATCTCGTTCTCCGCGAGGTTCTTCGCGGTGTCCGCGAGCACGATCTTGCCGGTCTGCAGCACGTAGCCGCGATTCGCGATGGAGAGCGCCATATGCGCGTTCTGCTCGACCAGCAGCACCGTCATCCCCTGCGCATTGATGTCCTGGATCGTCTTGAAGACCAGCTCCACCAAGACCGGTGCGAGACCCATCGACGGCTCGTCGAGGAGCAGCACGGTCGGTCTCGCCATGAGGGCGCGTCCGATCGCGAGCATCTGCTGCTCGCCGCCTGAAAGCGTTCCCGCGCGCTGCGTGAGCCGCTCCTTCAGGCGCGGGAACAGCTCGTAGACACGCTCGAAATCCTTCACGAGCTCGGCCGGAGGATCGTTCCGCGCGTACGCTCCCATCTCGAGGTTCTCTTTCACCGACATGCGCGAGAAGATCCGCCGCCCCTCCGGGGAGTGCGCGAGTCCCAAGCGAACGATCTCGTTGGCCGGGACCTTGGTGAGGTCGCGGTCCCCCATGCGCACGGTGCCCTTCCGCGGACGGAGGACGCCCGCGATCGTACGCAGCGTCGTCGTCTTGCCGGCGCCGTTGCTGCCGATCAGCGTGACGATCTCGCCCTTTTCCACCGTCAGCGAGATGCCCTTCAGCGCCTGGATATTCCCGTAGTACGTGTGGACCTGTTCGACCTCGAGGATCGGCATCAGGCGACCTTCGCCTTCCCCAGATACGCCTCGATCACGCGCGGATCGCGCTGCACGGCCTCGGGCGCGCCTTCGGCGATCTTCGTGCCGTGGTCGAGCACGGTGACTCGGTCCGAGATGCCCATGACGACCTTCATGTCGTGCTCGATCAGCAGGATCGTGATCTTGCGCTCGTCACGCAGCCGCCTGATGAACTGGGTCATGCGTGCCGTCTCGTTCGGGTCCATTCCGGCGGTCGGCTCGTCGAGGAGCAGCAGCTTCGGCTCCGTGGCCAGAGCGCGCGCCATCTCGAGCCGGCGCTGGTCGCCGTAGGGGAGGTTCTTCGCGGTCACGAGGTCGCGGCCCTCGAGACCCACATATTTCAGCAGCCCGACGCACAGCTCGCGCGTCGCGCGCTCCTCACGTCGCTCGCGCGGCAGGCGCAGGATCGCCTCGAACGGCGTGGCCTTCATACGCGAGTGGTGGCCGACCATGACGTTCTCGATCGCGCTCATGTTGTGGAAGAGCCGGATGTTCTGGAACGTCCGCGCGATGCCGAGCCGCGTGATCTTGTGCGGTGGCAGACCCGAGATGTTGTGGGCGCCGAACGCGATCGTACCGCTGGTCGGGCGGTACAGACCGGCGATGACGTTGAAGAACGTGGTCTTCCCAGCGCCGTTCGGGCCGATGAGGCTCACGATCGAGCCCTCGGGGATGAGGAAGTCGACGCCGCCGACGGCGACCAGGCCCCCGAACTGCTTGGTGACCGCGCGTGCCTCGAGGATGTTCCCGCTCATCGCTCGACGTCCACCACGGTCGCCCGTTCTTGTGCGACGGCGCCCTCGTCATCTTCGGCGGCGTGCAGCTCCGCTTTGACGCGCGCGCTCGGGAACAGGCCCTCAGGTCGCACGAGCATCATGACCACCAGCGCGATGCCGAAGATGAGCTGGCGCGAGCGGCTCACGTCCATGAACTGGAGATCCTGGTTGTTTATCGCCGCACCGATGCCGTGGATGAACCCCGATATCCAATCGAAGAGCACCCGGTCGACGAAACCAAGCAACAGCCCGCCGGCGATCACGCCGCCGATGTTGCCCAGGCCCCCCAGGATGATCATGCAGAGCACGAAGATGGAGACCGAGAAGTCGAACTGCTCCGGTGCGATGACCTGCAGGTAGCTGGCCCAGATCGAGCCGGCGAAGCCGGAGAAGCTCGCGCCGAGCGCGAAGGCGAACAGCTTCGTGGTCACGAGGTTGACGCCCATCGAGGCGGCCGCGACCTCGTCTTCCCGCATCGCCGCCCACGCGCGGCCGACCCGCGACGTGCGTAACCGGGCCGTGATCAGGACCGATAGCAGCAGGACCGCGACGATGAGGTAGTACCAGGGGACGGGGTCGACGGCGAACTGCAGGCCGGGGATCTCGGGATAGCCGATCGGGTTCATTCCCTGGGTGCCCTTGGTGATCTCCGGCGTGTTCTTGATGACGAGCGGCACGATCTCGCCGAATCCGAGCGTCACGATCGCGAGATAGTCGCCGCGCAGGCGCAGCGTCGGCGCGCCGAGGAGCACCCCGAATATCGCCGCGACGGCCGCGCTGATGAACATGGCGAGAAAGAAGTTCACGTGGTTGCCTTCGCGCACGAAGCCGATCGGGCTGACGGTGGAGGTCAGGAAGGCCATGGTGTACGCGCCGATCGCGAAGAACGCCGCATACCCGAGGTCGAGCAGTCCCGCGAAGCCGACGACGACGTTGAGGCCGAGCGCCAGGACGATGAACAACGTGATCGGGATGGCCTTGGCCTCCCACCCGAGGCCGAGCAGGTTGTTTACGAGCGGGAACAGCAGCGCAGCGCCGATGCCGAGGATCGTTCCGAACATCTTCCGCTCGCGCGCCTTGCCGGTCGCCGTGTACCACCAGCCCAGCGTCGAGCGCGTGCGCGACGACGGCTTGGGCGCCGGCGGCGCGGGCTTCACGCCTTCTCTCCGGTCTCCTGGCCCATCAGACCGGTCGGCCTGAACACGAGGATGATCACGAGGAGCGAGAACACTCCGACGTTCTCCCACTGTCCGCCGAAGTACGTCACGGTAAGGGCGGACAGCAGGCCGAGAACGAAGCCCCCCAGCGCCGCCCCGTTCACGTTACCGATGCCGCCGAGCACCGCCGCGGTGAAGGCCTTGAGACCCGCGGTGAAGCCCAGCGTGAACACCGTGTTGTTGTTGTAGAGGCCGTACATGAGCGAGGCAGCCCCCGCGAGCACGCCGCCGAGAAGGAACGTGAAGGCGATGACGCGGTTCACGTCGATGCCCATCTGCTGGGCCATCTCGCTGTCCTGCGCCACGGCGCGCATCGCTTTGCCCATGCGCGTGCTCCGGATGACCCAGGCCAGACCGAGCATCAACGGGATGGCGAGCGCAAGCACGAACAGATCCTTGAACGTGAACCGGATGAGCGACTCGAAGCCGAGCAGCTCACTGACGAAGTCGTATTGGGGGAGGAGATCGGGGAAACGGCGCGGGGTCGGACCCTGCCAGAAGAGCCCGATGTTGACGAACACGAACGAGACGCCGATCGCGGAGATGAGCGGGGCGAGTCGCGGCGCGCGTCGCAGCGGTCGATACGCGATCCGTTCCGCCAGGACATTGAGCAGGCCGCAGAAGATCATCGCCGCGAGCATCGCGAGCAGCAGCGCCACCCAGGGCGTCCCCGTGATCCCGACTTCGGTGCTGAAGCCGAGCAGCGTCAGGGTGCTGAGGCAGACGAAGGTGCCGAGCATGAACAGGTCGCCGTGCGCGAAGTTGATCAGCTCGATGATCCCGTAGACGAGCGTGTAGCCAAGCGCGATGAGCGCGATGAACGCGCCATTGGTGATCCCGATCATCACGGCGGCCAGGAAGAGGTCTATCTGCCACCCTCCCACACACGAAAACGGGGCGGGAGACCGGATCCCTCCGGCTTCCCGCCCCGATTCTGCACTACGGCGTCTGGTTGGCTACTTGGCGGCAAGCTCCTTGACGAAGGACCATGCGCCGCTCTTGCTGATGGAGCCCGAGAACTGCGTCAGCGTGGTGTCGCCGCCCGCGTCGAACGACCACTTGCCGAGGACGCCGTCGTAGTCCTTGGTGCCCATGACGTTGGCCTGGACCGTCGCGCGGTCATCGGCCTTGTCGCCGGCTTTCGCGATCGCCGCGAGAACGACCTTCGCCGCCTCGTAGCCGTAGATCGCGTACGGGTTCGGGTTGTTGTTGTTGTACTTGGCGTTGTAGCTCTTGAGCCACTCGGAGGCCTTGCCGGTGTACTTCTCCGGCGGCACGCCACCGAACGTCGAGTACGTGTCCGTGTTCGCGGACGGGCCGGCCTGCTTCAGGAACTCCGAGCAGTTGATGCCGTCGGGGCCCATGAACTTGATGGTCGGGATGACCGCGCGCAGGTCCTTGAGCAGGACCGCGGGGTTGTTGTCCACGATGCCGCCGTAGTAGACGAGGTCGGCACCGGCGTCCTTGACCTTGTTCGCCAGGGCACGGTAGTTGTCAGCCTTCTGCGCGCCTTCGTAACCGGCCTCGGCGAGCCCGAGCGCCTTTGCCTTTGCGCGGAAGACGTCCGCGATGCCCTTTCCGTAGAGCTCGGTGTCGTGGACGATGTAGACCTTCTTCGCGCCGAGCTCCTGTGCCCAGGTCGCGCCCACTGCGCCCTGGATGTCGTCGGCGGGAACGACGCGCGCGTAGTTGCGCTTGCCGTTCGGGTAGTACTTGCCCGGCTCGTCCGGCTCGGCGCCCTTCTCAGGACCCTTCGTCAGACCCGGGTAGGTGTTGGCCGGCGACACCATCACGAGACCCGCCTGGTTGAGGAGCGGGATCGAGATCTTCGCCGCGCCGGAGTTGTACGTCCCGATGTAGGCCACGACCGATTTGTCGTTGATGGCCTTGCGGGCGTTCTCGGCTTCCTGCGCCGCGTCCCACGAGCCCTTCGCCGCCGTGGCGTCGTCGAGTGCCTCGAAGTTCACGGTCACGTTCGGGATCTTGGTCTCCGCGATCGCCAGCTGGATCGAGTTCACGATCTCAACTGTCTGTGTGCGCGACGCCCCGGTCATCGGCAGGCTGGAAATGATCTTGACCGTCTTGGCTGTCGACGCGCCTGTTGTGCCGCCCGTGCCGGCACCGCCACACGCGCCCATGACGAGCGCGAGAGCGGTGATGGCTGCGGCGGCGGTTGTCCATCGTCTCTGCATGCGAACCTCCCTAGCGGTCTGGTCGGATAATGGCTCGACCCTGGCGGGCCGCTCTCCCTGCGCCGACAGCCGCGTGATCGGGTGAGTCTGGCGTCGGGCGCCCCGTGCGTCAACGAAGACGAAGGACCACCCTTGTACGCTCGGTGGGTGCCACGTCGCGGCGCTACCGGCCTGCTCGCGCTCCTGTTCATCGCCGCGGGGTGCTCGGCGCAACCTCCGGTGGTCTCGCGGCCGACCCCGCTTTCGACCACACCGCCGGATCGCGCCCCGGCGGGCCTTCCCTCAGGTCGAGTCCTATTTAGTAAGGGGGGTCTGGACCTCTGGAGCGCCGGCCCGGACGGGAGCGGCCGCGCCCCGGTCACCACCGACGGCGCCGCCTCCGGCGGCTACCTCGGCGCTCGCTGGTCCCCGGACGGGACGCTTGTCGCCGCCGAGCGCGCGGCGCCGGGTGAGGGCGGGAGCTCGCTGTTCCTCGTCCGTCCGGGGATGGTGCCGCTGCGCCTCTCACGACCCGACACGTTCCTCGACGGATACGTCTGGTCCCCGGACGGTCGATACCTCGCGTACGGCGAGGTGATCTCGGGCGGCACCGCCGCGTCCGGCGGATCGCTCGCGGGCGCCGTAGGGGACGTCCACCTTTATGACGTCACCACGGCGACCGACATGGTCGTCGGGCCCGGCACGCATCCCGCGTTCACGCCTGACGGCACTCGTCTCGGATACGCGCACGTCTCCGGCGCCATCGCGCTGGCCGACATGCGCGTGCTCGCGTCCGGCAGACCAAAGGAGCTCCCGACGCAGCTGCTCGTGACGCTCGCCGATCTCACGCGCTACTCGACGGTCAGCGCATCCCGAGGCATGGGCCTCATCGGCGGTCCGCAGTTCTCAGCCGACGGCAAGCTGGTCGCGTACGCCGCGATCGAGAAGGGTCCGATCCTCGACGCCGTGCAGATCGTGTACACGCAGGAGCTCGTCGCGGGCGCGCCGCCGAAGCTGTGGGTGATAGGGAAGACCGGCGCCATCCACCATGTCGCGGAGCTGCGCTGGTCGCCAACGGCACCGTTGCTCGCGTACTCGATCATCAACGCGCAGCCGCATCACCACTGGCTCAGCGTCATCGATCCGGGAAGCGGTCAGCGCCGCGAGCTGTACGACTCGGCGAAGCACTTTCTCGACTTCACCTGGTCACCTGACGGCGCGGTCCTCCTCGTCCAGGTCGACGACGGTGACGAGTGGCTGTACTTCCGGCCCGACCGCGCCGGCCCGATCGGACGGGTCGCGCCGGGTGGTTGGCGGCCGGAGTGGTGTCGCTGTGTCTCCCGCGCGTAGGGCCCCGGCCGTTCGCACCGCGCCGAGGGCGCGCGAGGATCCGGCGGTGCGACGCCGCCGGGCGCGGGCGATCCTGACGCGACTCGCCAAGGCGAATCCCGACTGGGGGCCGACGCTCGAGTTCGGCAGCCCCTTCGAGCTTCTCGTCGCGACGATCCTTGCCGCGCAGGCACAGGACGAGCACATCAACCAGGTCACACGCGCGCTGTTCGTGAAATACCGCGGACCCGCCGATTACGTGAAGGTCCCAGTCGAGGAGCTTGAGCGCGACGTTCACGCCACGGGCTTCTTCAGGATGAAGGCGAAGGCGATCCGCGGCGCCTCGGAGCAGATCCTCACCGAGTTCGGCGGCGAGGTCCCGGGCGATATGGATTCGCTCGTGCGGCTCCGCGGCGTCGGTCGCAAGACCGCATCGATCGTGCTTGGGAACGCTTTCAGCGTGCCGGCGATCGCCGTCGACCGGCACGTCGAGCGCGTCGCCACCCGGCTCGGCTTCACCCGGAAGGGAGCCGACGGCATCGAGGAGGAGCTGCGCTCTCTCTATCCCAAGCGGGACTGGGTGAAGGCGACATGGAATCTCGTGCTGCACGGCCGGCGCATCTGCACCCCGACGCCGAAATGTCCGATCTGTCCGATCATCGAGCTCTGCCCGTATCCGAAGAAGACCAGAGCCGCGCGCACCACGCGCCAAGCACCGCGACCGCGATCAGCAGCGCGTCAGAGAGGATGACCACAGCCGTGTCGGTGAGCTGATCGGCCAGGTACACGGCCGGCAGGACGCCCAGCGCCGCACAGATCACATAGCCCGCACCCACAAGCGCCCCGTGATAGACGGGGGCTTCGGAAGCCCGTTTTCCGGCCAAAATGCCAGAAACGAAGAGACCGAAAACGGATGCTAGCGCTGCCGGGATCGGGGGCAGCACAGCGCGACCCAGGAGTGTTACCGCGACGGCAAGCACGACACCCGCGAGGATCGCGGGCCACTCGAGGCGGGGTACCTGTCGCTGCGAGTTGATGACGCGACTCTAAGACGTGGATCCTTCTAAAAAGAAACCGATCCGCGAGGCCTACGCGGATCGGTGGGTTCGCGAAAGGTGCCAGATGAGAATTAACAAGCGCGACGATCGCTCGCCGCGCTCAAGACTTACTTCTTCTTCGCTTTCTTGGACTTCTTTGCAGCCTTCTTCTTTGCTGGCATTTGTGAATCACCTCCTCTTGGCCACGCATTGTCGTTATATAGACACATTCACGTCGCAAATGTCAACACATGAGCGGTCTCAGGTCGTCGGCGTCGTCGGCGGACTCGCTCCTCGGAGTTTCAGGATCACGCGCTCGCGGAGCTGCGCGGGAGCGCCCTCTGAGGTGGCGCAGTCGCGAAGACGGTCGAGGAAGCGGGCCTCGAGGCCCAACTCGTCACCGCACTCGTCGCATCCGCTGACGTGCGCGCGGACCGCG
Organism: Chloroflexota bacterium; assembly: GCA_039934015.1. Lineage (GTDB taxonomy): Bacteria > Chloroflexota > Limnocylindria > P2-11E > P2-11E > CF-39. The sequence goes on from JBDTMY010000055.1 coordinate 26,819, forward strand.
GCGAGTTCCTTCTCGTCGAGCTCGAGGTCGAGGAAGGCGTAGAGCCGTTCGACGCAGTCGTTGCAGTCCACTCGCGCCTCCCTAACTCTTCTGCGGCGTCCGCACGGCGGCGATGCCGCGCTCGCGAGCGAGGTCGTACAGGCGCTTCTGAAGGAACTTCCGGCCTCGGTGGAGCCGCGACATCACGGTCCCGATCGGGATGCCGAGCATCTCGGCGATCTCCTTATAGGAGAAGCCCTCGACATCGAGGAGGACGGTGGTGCGGAACTTCTCCGGAAGCTCTTCGAGCGCATCTGTCACTTCGGTATCGACCACGCTCTTGAGCAGCTCCGCCTCCGGATCGGGCGAAGAAGAAGCAGCACGGTCGCCGGCCATCCGGCGGTACAGGGAGAACTCGTCGACGCCATCGAGGTCCGTTACCTCCGGCTGCGCCGCCTTGCGCCGGTACATGTTGATGAACGTGTTGGTGAGGATCCGGAAGAGCCAGGCCTTCATGTTCGTGCCGAGCGTGAACTGTTCGCGGAATCGGAACGCCCGGATGTAGGTCTCCTGCACGAGGTCCTCCGCATCGGCCTCCGACCGCGTCATGCGCAGCGCGGTCCGGTAGAGCGCATCCAGATGGCGGAGCGCCTCGGCTTCGAACTCGTCGCCTGCCACCTGCCCACTGTATCGAACGTATCCGCACACGGGCCGCATTCCCAGCCGTCCCCCGTTCATACCCGGTAGGCTCGGACCATGAGCACCGCCGCGATCAGCGCCGAACAGGTAAGGGCCTTCCTCACGTCGTACGCGGCCGCTTTCCAGCGATCGGACAAGGATGGCGTCGCGGACTGTTACAGCTACCCGGCGCACGTCCTGACGTACAACGGCGGTGTTCGCCTTCTGCCGGTCGCCTCGCGTGAGGCGTGGACGGTCGTCATCGAGCGCATCCTCCAGATGTACGGCGCGATGGGTGTTCGCACCGCCGCGATGCGCGAGCTCCGCGTCACCGACGTGTCACCGCAGGTGGCGCAGGCACATGTGGTGTGGTCGCTTCAAAGCGACGGCGATCGGCCGCTCTACGATTTCGCGGCGACCTACACGCTGGCGCTCATCGACGGTGCGCTGAAGATCGTTCAGGTCGTCAGCGAGAACGAGCAGCCGAAGTTCCAAGGAGTGATGCGCGGGCGCGGGTGAGCGTGCGGCAACGGCTTCGCACCATCGCACTTCGTCTGCGGAAGGTCTACGGCCCCCCACCGGCGCCACGCCGCATACCGCCGCTCGACGAGCTCATCCTGACCGTGCTGTCGCAGCACACCAGCGACACCAACCGCGACCGCGCGTACGCCGACCTGCGCTCGCGCTTTCTGACGTGGGACGACGTCGCGGCTGCCCCGCTGCCGGCCATCGCGCGCGCGATCCACCGCGGCGGCCTCGGCCCGACGAAAGCGGTCCGCATCCGCGGGATCCTCCGCGGGCTGCGCGACCGCGGCATCGCGCTCGACGAGCACGCGCTTTCGAGCATGCGTTCGAAGGCGCTTTGGGATCTGCTCGTGTCGCTGACCGGCGTGGGTCCGAAGACCGCCGCGTGCGTCCTCCTCTTTTCGCTCGGTCGCCCGTACTTCCCGGTCGACACCCACGTGCACCGCGTGAGTCGCCGGCTCGGACTCGTCGACGAGCGCGCCGATGCGGTCGTCGCGCAGGAGGTGCTTCAAGAGGCCGTGCCGCCGACCGAGATGTACGCGCTGCACATGCATCTCATCCGCCACGGTCGCGAGGTGTGCATCGCGCGCGGACCGCACTGCTCGCAGTGCGTGCTTTCGACGCTGTGCCCGCGTATCGGCGTCGTCGACCCTCGGTGAGCCTAGGATTCCAACGATGAAGTTCTTCGAGAACCTCAGGCGCCTGCTCGACCGACCGCCCCCGGCATCCGCGCCAGCGCCGTCTCCGCCAGAACCGGCGTTGCCTCCAGAGCCGGCGCCGCA
>JBDTMY010000056.1:0-4678 GCA_039934015.1 Chloroflexota bacterium
AGGTGTCGAAGTACACGCCGCCCTCGATCTCGTAGGCGCGGCCGTTCCGCAGAAGCGCGTCGATCATGAGGCGCATCGCCGGGAGCTCGCGCGTCGCGTGGGGCATCACGTCCGGCTTCCGCCAACCCAGCCGCCGCATGTCCGCGAGGAACGCGCGCTCTTCGCGGCGACCGAGATCGCGCCAGTCGACACGGTCTCGGGCGGCGCGCTGCAGGATCGACTCGTCGATGTCGGTCACGTTCTGCGCGTAGCGGACGGCCCGACCGCCGGCCTCGAGATGCCGCACGAGGACGTCAAATGCGAGGAACGTGCGCGCGTGCCCGAGATGCGTCGTGTCGTACGGCGTCACGCCGCAGACATACAGGGTGATGGGGCTGGACCGCGGACGGAACGGGACGACCGCGCGCCGGCGCGTGTCGTACAGACGGAGCACTGACCTCTGACGATATCCTCGCGACGCATGCCCCGCTCGCTGATGCCGGATATCGGCACGACCCTCGCCACGATCGAGCGCGTCGCGTCCGCGCCGACCGCGCCGTATCACGAGTTCCGCGCGCTCCGCGCCATCCGTCGCGAGCTGGAGCGCAACGGACTCGTGGTCAACGAAGACGCCTACGGCCAGATCTCGTCACGCTCAAGCCGCCCGAACGCGAAGCGCGCGCTGGCACTCATAGCGCACACGGACCATCCGGCCTTCGAGATCACGGAGGCGCGCGGTCGTGAGGGTCGGGCGCGCATCCTGGGCGGACTTTACGCCGAGTTCTTCGCCTCTCCGGTCCCGGTCCTCGTACACGACGACGCCGACGGTGCGCCGTTCGCCGCGACCCTCGACGACTACGTTCCGGCTCCCGACGCGGTCCACAACTCACCCGCGCATTGCCGGATCCGCGCCGATGCGGAGCTGCGCGCCGGCCAGTGGGCGGTGATGGATCTCCCGCCCTTCGCGGTGAACGGCGACGAGCTGCACCTCCGCGCCGCCGACGACCTCGCGCTCTGCGCCGTCGTCGTGTTGGTGCTTGCGGCGCTGCGCGACGATCCACGGCCGCATGACGTGCACGCTGTCTTCACGCGTGGCGAGGAGACCGGACTGTACGGAGCGCGCCTCGTGGCGGAGGACGCACTGCTACCTCGTGACGTGGTCGTCGTGTCCCTCGAGGCGAGCCGCGCGCTCGCCCATGCGGCGCCAGGACGCGGCGTCGTCGTGCGCGCCGGCGATGTGTACAACACCTTCGACAACGACTCGGAGCGCTTCCTGCGCGTCGCGCGCGAGGAGCTCGCCACCGCCGGTATCGCGACGCAGCGCGCGCTGCTCACGGGCGGCACGTGCGAATCGTCGGCATTCGTGCGACTCGGCTGGAACGCGACAGCGATCGCGGTCCCGAATGTGAATTACCACAATCAGGGCGAGCACTCGAACGCATTCACACCCGAGATCGTTCGCCTCTCCGACCTCCGGAGCGCGGTCGCCCTGCTCGTGGAAGCGGCGGCCGCTGCCGGCATCGATGCGGAGGAGTCGTGGTGGCCCGACGTGAAGGTCGTTCCGCGTCAGCTCCGCGAGCTGCTGCGGATCCGCCGCTGACGCGCGCTTGAACGGCCGCTACCTAAAAATTGGCCCCTTGACTCGGCCTCCCCACGCGGGTGTAGAACAGAGGTGTTCCGCGGAACGGAGCAGACAACAGCCCAGGTCACTGGGAGGTGTCATGGTCCGGTTACACAAAGTGTTCGGAGTTCTGCAAGTCGATCGATGACGCCCTCGACGGAAGAGGGCCACACAGATCGGCGCATCCGAGCGGATCTGATGCTGGAGCGCTTGATCACACACTCTTGTGTGATCGCCCACATCTTGGCCGGAAGTGAGGCCTGTAGCTCGGGTGCGCGAAGGCGACCAACGCAGACACAAGACGACCCCCGGACGCGGGGGTCGTCTTTTTGTGATCTCCACTGCAGTCAATGAACGCGTTAGGCGGCAGCCCCCTAGGCTCGGACCGGATGGAGAGCACTGGGGAGTTTGCCTGGTTCCGCTCGGAGATCCTGCGTTCCATCCTCCATCCGTTCGACTTCGCGCGGTCGCTCGCGCGCGAACACTACGGACTGGCGGGGGTGCTCGTCGCGGTCATCGCCGGATCCGCCCTCGCGTTCGGGATCGACGCGATGATCCTGACCTCGAAGAGCTTCTCGTTCTTCGACTTCCTGCCCCAGGTGCTCGCCGACTCGGTCTTCCTGGGCGTACGGCTCGCCGTGACAGTCGCGATCGTCGCCTCGGCCGGGTATTACGCGGCTCGCCTCTTGCGGGGACGCGACCTCACGCTCGACCAGGCCTTCACGGCCTTCAGCTTCGCTCTCGCTCCGCTTGTTCTCGCGCCGGTCGCCGCACTCCTCGTGCTGCTCGCGCCAGACCTGCTCCCCATCGCGGGGGCGGTGGCGGTCCTTGCGGTGGCTCGCGCGATCGTCGGTCTCGCGATCAACCTACGCGCGCTGCTGCCGCCGGCCCTGGCCGTCGTCCCGTTCGTCGTCATGCTCGCGACGAGCACCGTGGTCATGCAGGACCAGATCTCACGCTTTCGATTCGCGGGGTACGCGATCGCACCGCAGCTCGTCGCCGACTTCACCGCAACACCGATGGCCGGCACCGCATTCGAGGCGGCAGACTTCACGATCACGCTGCCCGCCGGATGGAAGAACGTGACGAGCGGGGCGCAGGGCGAGGCGGCGCGATACGAGTCGGACGTCGCGCAGCTGCGCGTCGCGCGAGCGGGCGGGGTGCCACTTGCGACGGCCGACTCGTATGCGGACTCGGCGTCCTTCGCGGAACGGCAGGGTCTCGAGGACGGCTTTCGCGAGCGCTCGGTCGTGCGCATCAACGGCGTGATCGCGGTCGATGACCGCTACGGCGGGACGTACCAGGGACGCCGCGTGCTCTACCGGCAGTTCACTGCGGTGCCTCGGACGCAGGGACTCGCGCTGATCTTCCACTACGTCGCGCCGGCCGACGAGCAGGCCGCGCTCGCCGAGGCGGCGTCAATCGCGGCGACGTGGAAAATCCACGATGCGTCGCGCTAGGCTGCGCCGCTCCACGCCGACCGGGACCTCAGCGATGAAGTCGTCCGGTTTGATCCGGAAAGCACGGACCTCTGGCTCGCCGGTCCGCAGCGACACGAGGACGTAGAACGCGTCCGGATAGTGCGCCTCGGCGCGGTCTGTGGGTGATGGGAACGGCTGACTGACCGGATGGCTGTGATAGATCCCGAGCAGCTCCTCGCCCGCGGCGTCGATCGATCGGAACGCCTTCAGCTGCTCGCGTGGGTCGATGACATAGCGCGTGGTCGGGTTCGGATGCGCGTTCGCGCACCGGATCACGCGCGAGATCCCGCCGTCGCGCCCGGCGAGGAGACCGCATGCCTCGCGCGGCGCTTCCTGGCGCGCGTGCGCGACGAGCTCATCGCGTATCGCTGGACGGAGGCGCAGCAGGTCAGCTATCTCGCGCCCCCGGCCATCGCCGGAATGACCATGACCTCAGTGCCGTCGGGCACGGCCGCGGCTGTGCCGCCGCACGCTCGCGCGTCCTCGTCCCCGATGTACACGTTGACGTAGGTGCGGATCGCGCCGCTTTCATCGAGCACGCGCGAGCGGAAGCCGGGATGGCGGCGATCGATGTCGGAGATAACGTCGGCGAGCGTACCGGCGCTCGCCTCCAGCTTCGTCTGCCCACCGGTCGAGTCGCGAAGCGCGCCCGGCAGGCGCACGGTCACCGCCACATCGTCACTCCCATAGGGGCGTACCCAGGTAGCGCTCTCCCCCATCTGCGATCAACACGACGATACGGCCCGGTTGTTCCTTCGCGAGCGCCACGGCTGCCGCGACGGCGGCGCCCCCGGACACACCGCTGAAGATGCCCTCCTCGCGCGCGAGCCGTCTGGTCATGGCGATCGCCTCATCCGTCCCCATCACGTGGTGTTCGTCCGCGACGCGTTCGTCCCAGATCGCCGGGCGCAGCGCCGTGGGCATGTGCTTCCAGCCCTCGATCCCGTGGAGCGCGTCGTCCGGCTGCACCGCGACGATCCGCACCCCGCGCGGCCGCAGCGCGGCGGAGACGCCGACGATCGTGCCCGAGGTCCCGACGCCCGCGACGAAGTGCGTGACCCTACCTTCGGTCTGCGACCAGATCTCCGGTCCGGTGGTGAGCTCGTGCGCGCGCGGGTTCGCCGGATTGGAGTACTGGTCGACATAGACGTGGCCGCCGGTCGCGGCGAGACGGCGCGCCTCGCGGATCGCGCCGTCGGTCCCCTCGAGTGGATCGGTGAGCAGGAGCTCGGCGCCGAACGCGCGGATGATGCGCCTCCGTTCGAGCGAGAGCTTGTCCGGCATGACGAGACGCGCCGCGTGGCCGCGGACCGCGCAGACCATCGCGAGCGCGACACCGGTGTTCCCGCTCGTCGCGTCGAGAACGACCGCGCCCGATCCGAGCCTGCCCTCCTCCTCGGCCGCGATGACCATCCACAGGCCGGCGCGGTCCTTGACGCTGCCGCCCGGATTCGCCGACTCGATCTTCGCCCAGAGCTCGCCACGGAGGCCGGCGCCGATCCGGCGCAGCCGCACGAGCGGCGTATCGCCGATGCGAGCGAGGATCGTGCCGCGCACGCGCTCGCGCACGAGGTCGGCGGTGAGGGTCATGTCTGAA
>JBDTMY010000057.1:0-5305 GCA_039934015.1 Chloroflexota bacterium
AGCACGTGATAGCCGGTCGCGCCGTTCGGGAACGGCGGACGGCTCACCGGTGTCTCGGTGTCGCCGCGGCCGTCGGTCGCGCGGGCCTGGAGCGCGTGAGTGCCCACGTTCGGCGGTGTCCACTGCGCTGACCAGCGGCGCCACGTCAGCGGACCGGCGGCCGCCTCGAGCTTCGCGGCCTGCCAGCTCCGTCCGCCGTCGAACGAGAGCTCCACTTTCCCGATGCCGCGCGCGCCGGCGAACGCGATGCCGGCGACCGTGATCTCGCCCCCATTCCACGTCAGCGTGCGCGCCGGGATGTCGATCCGCGTCCCGGTGTTCACGACGGCCCCGTCCGACCAGCCGCCCTCCTGCCAGTAGCCCAGCTTGTCGAAGGACGCGACCTCGATGGAGCGGAGCCACTTCACGTTCTTCATCCCGTAGATGTTCGGCACGAGCGTGCGCACCGGATAGCCGTGGTCCTGCGGCAGTGTCTTGCCGTTCATCAGATAGACGAGCAGCGTCTCCGGCTCCATCGCCTTCGCGATGGGGAACGAGTCGACGTAGCCGTCGACCGATGTGAGAATGACATCGAACGCTTTGGCTGTCGGCCGCGCGCGCTGCAGCAGATCGCGCATCCGCACGCCGGTCCAGACGGCGGTACCGATCAGCTCGCCGCCGGTCGGATTGCTGATGCACTCGAGTGTGTGCACCTGCTCGATGGCGTCAAGGTCGAGCAGCTCCTCATAGGTGAGAGCGAACGGCGCTTCGACCGCGCCTAAGACGTCGAGCTTCCACGTCGCGATGTCGACGCGCGGCTTCACGAGCGTTGTGTCGACCGTGTAGTGATCCTCGTTCGCCGTGATGCGCGGCGTGATCCCGGCGAGCCCGTCGATGCTCGGATCCGCCGACGTGAGCGTCACCCCCTGCACCAGATGGCGCGCGATCGAAGGAAGGTTTCCCAGTCGTGCGCCGGCGATGGGTAGCGCACGGGTCAGCGTCAGACCGCCGAACGCCGCGACGGCGGCGACCGCCGCGCCGCCCAGCAGGACACGCCGGCGCGACGCCACCGGCTCCGCGTCGCGCGCGAGCGCGGCCGGCGCGAGATAGCTGAGCGCGAGTGCGTTCGCGGCGAGACCGATCGCCGCGTCGACGATGCTGGTGCCGAGGTCGATCTTCTCGCCGGCGAAGAGCTGCCCGAGAACGACCCCGGCGATCCACGGCGCCGCGACCGCACCCAGGACGGCCGCGTCGCCGCGTCGCGACGAGATCGCGAACACACCCGCAACGCCGCCCGCGATGAGGAACAGCGCGAGCACGCCGATGACGAGCAGCGCCTTCGCCCAGAAGTGGAGGAGCTCGATGAGGGGGATGGAGATCCAGCCCGGGAGCACGTCGATGATCGCCTGCCCGAGCGCGAACGGCGTGAACGGCAGACCCACCAGCGAGACGAGGAACGCGACGTCCAGCGCGAGGAACATCGCGAGCACTCCGACGAGAAGGCCGGTGCGTTGGCGCGGCGTGAGACGTCCCATATATGGCACGATACGACTCCGTGCCAGACCTCCTTCCTCCGATGACCGCGGAGGATCTCTACGCCTTCCAGTTCCTCGCCGACGCGCAGCTCTCACCAGATGGAGAGCGCGTGGCCTTCGCCGTCCGCACGGTGAACCCCGAACGTGACGGGTACCGCTCCGCGATCTGGCTCGTGCCGTTCGACGGCTCGTCCGAGGCCGCGCGTTTCACCGCTGGCCCAGGTCAGGACACGCTCCCGCGTTGGGCGCCCGATGGACGCACGCTTGGCTTCGTCTCGGACCGCGCCGCGTCTGACAAGACCGACGGGACGAAGAGTCGTAAGCCAAAGAACGTCTTCGTGTTGTCACTGGACGGCGGCGAGGCGCGCCAGCTCACGTCGTTCGACGATGACTGTGGCGATATCACGTGGTCGCCCGATGGGCGACGGATCGCGTTCACCGTGAAGGACGCAAGGCCCGACGGCGCCGAGGACGACGGCCTGCACGTCTACGAGCGCATGCGCTACAAGACCGATGAAGGATTCCTCTCCGATCAGCGCCGCCGGCACATCTGGATCGTCGACACCGCTGGCTCGAAGCCCCGGCGTCTCACCGAAGGCGACTGGGACGATGTGCACCCGGCGTGGTCGCCCGACGGCCGCGAGATCGCCTTCATCTCGAACCGCACCGCCGACCGCGAGCGCAACACGGTCGCGGACGTCCATGTCGCCGCTGTGACGGATGGCAAGACGCGCCGCGTCACCAACGAGCTCGGCCAGTACGGCAACCCGTCGTGGTCGCCGGACGGTGGGGCGATCGCGTGCTACGGCATCGACAAAGCGCTCGGCTCGGCCTCGAAGAATGTGCACCTCTGGCTCTGGCCCGCCGGCGGAGGCAAGAAGGGCACCGACCTACTCGCTGGGTGGGATCGCACCGTGGGCTCCATCGTGATGAGCGACATGCGCGCGCAGGTGCAGACGCTCGCCCCGAAGTGGAGCGCAGACCGGACGCGCGTCATCTTCGTCGGCTCCGATCAGGGCGCAGCCAACGTGTACAGCGTTCCGGCGACCGGCGGCGACGTGCACGCCGAGACGCTCGGGGCGCATCAGGTCGTGAGCCTGTCGCTCGCCGACGACGCGCGGCGGTTCGCCTGCGTCTTCTCGAATGCGACGTGCCCCGGCGACGTGGCGGCCGGCGAGCTTGGGAAGGGCTTTCGTTGTCTCACCGACCTCAACGGCGAGCTCATGCGGACGCGCCACATCGCGCCGATCGAGCGCGTCGAGTTCAAGGGCGCGGACGGCTGGATGGTGGAGGGCTGGCTGATGAAGCCGCGCGGCTTCGACGCCGCGAAGAAGTGGCCGCTGGCGCTCGAGATCCACGGCGGCCCGCACTCGACGTACGGCCACGGCTTCTTCCACGAGTTCCAGGTGCTCACCGGCCGTGGCTACGGCGTCCTGTATACGAATCCGCGCGGGAGCCACGCGTACGGCGAGAAGTTCTCGACCGCGTGCGTCGGCGACTGGGGCGGGAAGGATTACGAGGACCTCATGGCCGGCGTCGAGCACGCGCTGGGCACCGGCTGGGTCGACGAGAAGCGGCTCTACGTGACCGGCGGCAGCTATGGCGGGTTCATGACGAACTGGATCGTCGGCCACACGACGCGGTTCCGCGCCGCCGCGACCCAGCGGAGCATCAGCAACAACATCTCGGCCTTCGGGACCAGCGACATCGGCTGGCACTTCTGGGAGCACGAGATGGGCGACGCGACTCCGTGGCACAACGCGGCGAAGCTCATCGAACGCTCACCGCTCACCTATGCCCCGAAGGTCAAGACGCCGCTCCTCATCCTCCACGCCGAGCGCGACCTCCGTTGCCCGATCGAGCAGGCGGAACAGTTCTTCATTGCCCTGCGCTTGCACGACGTCGAGACGACCTTCGTGCGCTTCCCCGAGGACAACCACGATCTCACGCGCGGTGGCAAGCCGCGCAACCGCGTCGAGCATGCAAAGAGGATCGCGGACTGGTTCGACGCTCACCCCTGATCCCCGCGTCCGTCAGCGCCGTCCGGCGAGGCTCGCGGCGAGCGCAACGAAGGTGCCGAGCCCCATCACGATGATCGTCGACGAGATCGCGCGCCCCGCGACCGTGACGGGCTCGGGTGAGGCATGGCCCGCGGTGACGAGGGTCGCGATCGCCCAGGCGTACGCCTGCAGGACGTTCGGGAACGTCGCCGGCTCGACCCACTGGACCAGGAGTCCACCGACCAGGATGACCGCGAATAGCACGCCGACGATCGCGAGCGCGGCCGCGCGCGTCAGCGGACGGCCAAGGCGGTCGTACGCGACGCCGATCACAACGAACGCGCGCAGGAGCCGCGCCGCGCGCAGAACGCGCAGCGCCTGCGCCTCCGGCGGTACGAGCAGAGGCGGAGACACGACGATGAGCGCGAGGTCCCACCAATGCGATCGGACGTGCGCGCCGCGATCGGGCGCGCGCCAGAGATCGATCGCATAGTCCAGCGCGAACAGCACCCAGATGACCGCATTCGCCGCGGTCGCCGCTCCGACGACGCCCGGATCGGTGCTGGTCTCCTCGAGCAGCAGCACCGGCACGAGGAGCAGCGCGAGGAAGAAGATGACCCAGTCGCCGAGCATCGCGTGACGCAGCCTAAGATTCGCGCCGTGCGCGTGCGGCGTGCGGTCGTGGACGATGCCGATGCGATCGAGCGCGTGCGCACCGACACTTGGCGCGACGCCTACCGCGGCCTCATGCCGGATTCGCTCCTCGACGGCCTCGGCTACGACGCGTCGCGGCGCCGCGCGCAGATGTCGGCGCTACCGGCGCAGCAGTTCGTGCTCGTCGCCGAGGACGACGACGTCGTCGTCGGCTTCTGCATCGGCGGACGCTCGCGCGCGCCGGAGGACGCGTACAGCGGAGAGGTCTACGCGATCTACGTCCTGCCGGAGCGGCAGGGCCGTGGCGGCGGACGCCTGCTGCTCGAAGCTGCCGCGAAGGAGCTCGACGGCCGCGGCCACCCTTCGATGATCATCTGGGTCCTGCGCGAGAACGCGCCGTCGCGGCGCTTCTACGAGCGGATGGGCGGGACACACCTGCGCGACGAAGAGCGCGAGCTCGATGGCGTGCGCATCACCGAGTCTGGCTACGGCTGGGAGGACATCTCCAGGTCTTTCGGCGGCTCATCCGGCAGGGTCCAGCGGATGTAGGGCTTCGCCCACTTCACGTGCAGCTCGTTCGCCTTGTCGGTGGCAGCGGCGAAGGCGCGGTCGAAACCGCGTTGGTCCTTGGCATCGCACGCCGCCAGGGCCGGGCCGATGTGCTCCTCCTCGAACGCCGCGAGATCGCCCGAATACTTCGGCCGGACCACGGCGAGCTTGCGCTGGAGACTGCGCACCCGGCGTACGAAGTACGCCGCGAGCGGCCAATTGCCGCCGCGAGCCGCGTATGCGCACTTCCACCAGCAGTTGCCCACCGACGCCATGAGCTCGCCGGTCCCAGGCAGGAGCTCGGCGATCTCCTCCAGGGAGAGCTCGACACGCTTCGCGCGCACGCCCTTTGCGTCCTCCGACATCACCGCGATAGTACGGAGGTGCGTCACCAGCACCGCCGGGGTAGCGTCCTGCGGGCGATCCGCAATTTCGCTGACAGCGAGATCCCGCTGCCGCGCCGGATCGCAGTGGCGTCGCGCAACGTCTGGCTGCGCGTCGCGCTCCGGCAGTCCTGCTGCGGCCACGACGGTGAGCCCGGCTGCTGACTGCCGGAGCCGACGGAGGGTCCTCCGCCCCGCTAGCATC
>JBDTMY010000058.1:0-3082 GCA_039934015.1 Chloroflexota bacterium
AGAGCGCGGCCGGCACGGGCAGTACGCCGCTCGCCGCCAGCATCGCTTCGATGTAGTCGAAGACGGCGGGCGCGAATGTCGGCGAGTTCAGGTCTTTGAACCAGATGGACTGCCCGTAGATCTGCAGCAGCGCGTTGTTGCCGACCGCGCACGGGCCGAGGCAGCCGGAAAAGGTCAGATGGACGCGGTGCCGGATCCGGCGGCGCTCCCACTCCTCCGACCAGAGCGCGTTGTCGAAGGGCATGCGCCCCTTCTCAGCCCAGCCGCAACAGCAGTTCCCGTTCGCCTTCGAGCACACGAAGAGGTTGCCGACGACCTGGACGATCCTGAACTCCTCGCCGCGCGCCTGCAGTCGCACGACGGAAAGCGCCTGACGGGACCGCGGAGCGACGCCGCCCAGCCGGTCACAGGTCGGGCAGCCCCGGTGTAGCGGCCCGTGCTCGGCGTCGAGCCCGTGGCCGTTGTCAGCCATCAGCGCGCGGCGGCATGCCCGTAGCGGTGCGGATCGGCTTCGAACGTCTTCTTGCAGCCGGGACCGCAGAAATAGAAGGTCTTCCCTTCGTGCTGCGCGGTGTGCTTGGCCGTCTTGGGGTCGACGTCCATGCCGCAGATCGGATCGCGTTCCATGAGCTTGCCTCCAGTGGCGTTTCTAGGTGCTGACGGACTCGACGGGGTACTCCTCCTCTTGGAGGATGCCCTTCATCTTGTCCACGTTGACGGCGGCGTCGTCGTACTCGACCTCGACACGCTTGGTCGGGATGTCGACCCGCACCGTGCGCACTCCCTCGACCGGCGAGAGCGCGTTGGTGATGGTGCGCTCGCAGTGCTCGCACGAGATGTCGGGAACGTTGAGCGTGACCTTTGCCATCAGATTCTCCTTCTAACCAATTGGGTGTTGCATGTTGGGATCCATCGGAGCGTTGGTGCTGGCGAACATCAGTGCCCCCACGCCGATCGCGAGTGCGATCAGCGCGATGCCTACGAGGTACGCATACTCGCCGATGCGACTGCGGACGGACGGATGCAGGATCTCGTGAGCGCCCGCGGGCTGCTTGAAGCCGCGCAGACGCAGCGCGTTGGTGACGACGCTCACGCTCGACATGGCCATGGCCGCCGCCGCGAGCACCGGATTCAGGAGCACGCGGAAGAACGGGTAAAGACCGCCCATCGCGACGGGGATGAGCAGGACGTTGTAGGCGAAAGCCCAGAACAGGCCCTGCTTGATCACGCCGACGGTCTTCCGAGACAGGGCGATCGCGGTCACGATGGTGCGTAGATCGGCGCCGATGAGCGTGATATCCGACGCCGCCATCGCCACGTCGGTGCCGCTGCCGATGGCGATTCCGAGGTCCGCCTGCGCGAGCGCAGGCGCGTCGTTGATCCCGTCGCCGACCATCGCGACCACGCGACCTTGCGCCTGCAGCTCCTTGACCTTGTCGCTCTTCTGGGCCGGGAGCACCTCGGCGAGCACGTTCTTGATCCCCGCCTCACGCGCGATCGCCTCGGCGGTCGCCCGGTTGTCGCCGGTGAGCATCCACACCTCGAGCCCGAGCGCCGCGAGCTGCTCGACAGCCTCCTTTGACTCGGGCCGGATCGTATCCGCGACGGCGATGAGTCCCGCGGCCTGCGAGCCGATCGCAACGTACATCGGGGTCGCTCCGGTGGAGGCGAGCTGCTGCGCGCGGTCGACCAGACCGTCGAGGGCGATGCTTCGCTCGCGCATCAGCGCCAGGTTGCCGAGGATCAGGTCCTGGCCTTCGATCCGCGCCTCCACCCCGCGGCCCGAGAGCGCCTCGAACCGTTCCGCTTTCGGCAGCTCGATGCCCGCGTTCCGGGCATGCGCGACGATCGCCTCGCCGAGCGGGTGCTCCGAGCCGACCTCCGCCGCGGCCGCCAGGCGAAGCAGATCGCGTTCGAGGATGCCGTTCGTCGCGACGACCTGCGTGACCGCGGGCTTGCCACGTGTGAGCGTCCCGGTCTTGTCGAGGACGATCGTGTTGATCTTGCGCGTCATCTCGAGCGCCTCGCCGCCGCGGACGAGCACACCGTATTCCGCGGCCTTGCCGGTGCCGACCATGATCGCGGTCGGCGTGGCCAGCCCGAGCGCGCACGGGCACGCGATGATCAGGACCGCGATCGTGGCCTGGAGCGCGAGCGTGATGCGCGGCTCAGGTCCGAGCAGCAGCCAGCCGACGAACGTGAGCGCCGCGATGCCCAGCACCGCCGGCACGAAGTAGCTCGAGATCTCGTCCGCCATGCGCTGCATCGGCGCCTTGGAGCCCTGGGCCTCCTCTACGAGACGCACGATCTGCGCCAGCGTCGTGTCGCGGCCGACCTTGGTCGCCTTGAACACGAACGAGCCGCTGCTGTTGAGCGTCGCGCCGATCACCTGGTCGCCCACCGTCTTGTCGACCGGGAGGCTCTCCCCGGTGAGCATGCTCTCGTCGAGCGCCGAGCGACCCTCGGTGATGACACCGTCCACGGGCACCTTCTCGCCGGGCCGCACGCGAACGAGATCGCCTGCCCGCACCTGCTGGATGGGCAGATCGCGCTCCACGCCGTCGCGGATGACTCGCGCGGTCTTGGCCTGCAGACCCATGAGCGCGCGGATCGCCGCGGAGGTCTGCTTCTTGGCGCGCGCCTCCATCCAGCGGCCGAGCAGGATGAGCGCGACGATGATCACCGCGACCTCGAAGTAGATGTGGTACTGGAAACCCCACGCTTCTGCGAGCGTCGGCCAGAGGGTCACGAATGCGCTGTACCCGTACGCGACGCTGGTGCCCATCGCGACGAGCGTGTTCATGTTCGTTGTGCCGTGTCGCGCGGCCGCCCACGCGGCGTCGTAGAAGACGCGACCCGCCCAGAACTGCACGACCGTCGACGCGATGAGCAGCGCCGGTGCGAGCAGATGCAGATCGATGCCGAGCGGGAGATACATGAGGCCCATCATCACGACGCCGAGGACGAGCGACACGCGCCATTTGCGGCCAAGCTCGTCGAGCTCGCGCTGGCGATCGCGATCGTGAGCGTCCTCCTCCGCCGACAGCGGAGCTGTTTCGGTCTCCTCGGTACCGCTGATCGC
>JBDTMY010000059.1:0-6984 GCA_039934015.1 Chloroflexota bacterium
TCGGGGTTCGAGATCGTCACGCCGCCGATCGTCGCGTCGTCGCTCACTCGCGGCGATGCTCTCAACGCGACTTCGAAGCGGCGGCCTTGCGCGAAGCGGGAGCGGGATCCCCGGTCGCCGCCTTTTCGACATCGCCTCCCTCATCGCGAGCGATCCGGGCCAGCAGGCGCTTCGTGCGTACCGAACGCGCGCGTGTTGCCGTGATGTCGCTCGTCCTCGCGTATGCGTCGCGCCCCTTGATCAGGAGCCACCTGCGGTCCCCGGTACCGACCAGCGTCCAGCGCCCCTTGAGCTTTCGGCCATGGAGCACGAAGCGCAGCTCTCCTTTCTTGAGCGCAGCCGCGGGATCGGTGTCATCGAGCATCTCGTACGTGCCCTCATCCCAGATCATCACCGTGCCGCCGCCGTACTCCCCTTCGGGGATGATGCCCTCGAACCCCGCGTACTCGAGCGGATGATCCTCGACCTGCATCGCGAGACGCTTCTGGCTCGGGTCGAGCGAGGGACCTTTCGGCACGGCCCACGACGGCATCGCGTCACCGATCTCGAGCCGGAAGTCGTAATGCAGCGCCGTCGCCCGGTGCTTTTGTATGACAAAGCTCCGCCTCGTCGCAGAGCGCGCAGGCTTCGGCGTCGGCTCGGGCGTGCGTGCAAAGTCACGCTTGCGCTCATACTCGGCCAACGCGCCGCGTACCGGTGGTTTCTTAGGCGCCGCGATCGTTCACCCTCTTCGGATCACCCGAACCCGCGCCACGGCGCAGCTGCGTCTGGCGATCTAGACACCACGCTAGACCGGGAAGAGGTCGCTCACCCGTCCCGCGCGCGCGAGCGCGTCGCGCGCGCGCAGCACATCATCGACATCGATCGGTGGCGCCGCGTGACGCATGCCGCTTGTCTCCAGGACGACCATCGACTCCGAATTGCAGTTGGGACAGGCCACGACGACGATGCATCGGCGTGTCGTCCACTCGACCTGACGCATCAGCCCGCCCGCCAGCCCGCGCTCGCAGGTCGGACAAGCGAGGTTCGTGAGACGGTCGGTGTCCACCATTGACCAGTCCATGGCCTTCAGGAAGCAGGGAGCGTGCCAGCCTGGTCACCCGACGAGCGTCCGCCCTAATCTCCCGCGATGCGCGAGCTCGCGAAGATCTTCATCGCGGTCGGCACGCAGTCGGTGGGTGGCGGGACCGCCACCCTCTTCCTCCTGCGCCGATTCCTCGTCGAGCGGAAGCGGCTCATCAGCGAACGCGACTTCACCGAAGCCTGGGCGCTATGCCAGCTGAGCCCCGGCATCCACCTCGTCGCGCTCGCCGGCCTCCTGGGCCAACGGATCGCGGGATGGCGCGGTGTCATCGTCGCGGTCTCCGGGATGATGGTCCCGGCGGCGCTCATCACCGTCGCGATGACGGCGGCCTATGGCCTGATCGCCGACCAGCCGGTAGCGAACGCGGCGCTCAAAGGGATGGCACCGGCGACGGGAGGCATGACGCTCGGTCTCGCGCTCGTTCTGGTGCGTGACGCGCGACGGCACGGCTGGCGGGCGGGCGTGGATATCGCCGTCGTCATCATCGCGTCGGCGGTCCTGCTCATCACGACGCTCTCCAGCATCGCGGTCATCGTCAGCGGGGCCGCGATCGGCGCGCTGTTCCTGGGACGCGGCCGGCCAACGACGCCCGAGGGAGCGACGGAGTGAGTTCGGATCTCATCGCGCTGTTCGTCGTGTTCCTCAAGGACTCCGCGCTGGCGCTCGGCGGACTCGGCTCGCTCCCGCTCCTTCGGCAGGACCTCGTCGCGACGGGCCTCGCGACTGACGCGCAGCTCGTGCAAGCGCTCGCTATCGGACGCCTCTCCACTGGTCCGAACGGCCTTTGGGTCGTGAGCCTCGGCTACCAGATGGCCGGAGGACTTGGCGCGGTCATGGCGCTCGTCGCATCCAGCCTCCCGCCGCTCGTGATCCTGCCGGCGACAGCCGTCGCACGCCGCTGGCTCCTGTCGGTGCCCTTCGCGGGTCTGATCCGCGGCACCGCGCTCGCGACGGCCGGCCTTCTCTGCGCCACCGGCATCTCGCTCATCGTGCCCAACGGCGAAGCGCCGTCAGGGTGGCAGATCGTCACTGGGATCGCGGCGGCAGGCGTTACATATCAAGGTCGCCTGCATCCGGCCGTCGTCGTCATCGCCGGCGCGCTGCTCGGTGTATTGCTCGCCGCGTAAGTTCATAGAATTCGCCGACCTTGAACGCCCTCGAGCTCATCTCCGCGGTGACCCAGATCATCTACGTGATCATCTTCATCAGCGTCGTGCAACGTGCGATTCGCCAGCCGACACGGGCGCACGCGGACATCGCACTGTTCTTCGGCGCGGTCGCGTCCATCATCCTTGCTTCGCGGATCGCTTCGCGCCTTGGGACCGCTGCACCACCGTGGCTGACGGCGCTCGAGATCGTGATCCTCATGGCCATGCCGTACATCCTGCTGAGGCTCGTCGACGACTTCACTCACGTGCGCGGCTGGATCAAGCGCGCGGCCGAGCTCGGCCTGGCCGCCGGGATCGTGGCGACCGTCGCGACCAGTCCGGCGCTGCCGACGCCCGTGCTGCTCTATGTCGTCCTGTACTTCTTCGTCGTCTCGATCAACTGCGCGATCGCCTTCATCCGAGCGGCTCGCCGCTCGCGGGGTGTCACGCGGCGTCGCATGGAGGCGATCTCGCTCGGCTCGATCCTCCTGGGCACGGACATCCTCATCGCCGGCCTCACTCCCCTCGGGCGCCCTGAAGACCGCGCAGTGCTGCAGGCGCTTGGGCAGCTGCTGGGTCTTGGCTCAGGCATCGCGTATTACCTCGGTTTCGCGCCGCCCCCGATCCTGCGGCGGGCCTGGCAGGAGCCGGAGCTGCGCGCGTTCCTCGCACGCGCGGCGAGCCTTCCGCGACTGCCCACGACGCTCGACATCGTCCGCGAGCTGGAGCGCGGCGCGGCGAACAGCACCGGCACGACCGCGCGCATCGGGCTGTGGCAGGACGACTCGTCAAAGCTTCGTTTCTGGGAGGACGACGGCACCACCGTCGATCTCGACGGGGGTAAGCACTTCGCCGGACGCGCCTTCGAGCTGCAGCGTCCGATCTTCAGCACGAACCCGGTCCGTGACAATCCCGACGCGGCCGCCGGCTACCGCGCCCGTAAGGTGGGGGCGGTGCTGGCGGCCCCGATCACCGCGGGCGAGCGCCGCCTGGGCGTTCTCACCTTAAGTGCGGAGCGGCCGCCGATCTTCGCCCTCAGCGACATGGAACTCGCGGCTCTGCTCGCCGATCAGGCCGCGGTGATCCTCGAAAGCCGTGCGCTCATCGACCACGCCGCACGTGTGCGGGCGCGTGAAGAGGCGACCCGACTGAAGGAGGATTTCCTCTCGGCGGCCGCGCACGATCTCAAGACGCCCCTCACGACCGTTGTTGCGCAGGCTGAGTTCCTCGAGCGACGGGCGGTGCGGGAACCAAGCGCTCCCGCTGACCTCGCGGGCATCCGTCGCGTCGTGCGCGAGAGCAAGCGGCTCGCGGGACTCGTCGGCGACCTGTTGGATGCGTCGCGGCTCGAACAGGGTGGGCTCGTTGGCGAACGAGAGCCGGTCGACCTCGCGACGCTGGCGCAGGAGATCTGCATGCGCGACGCTGCTGACGCGGGCAACTGCCTCGTCGAGGCGAGCGCTCCGGTCGTCGGTGTTTACGACCGCCGTCGCGTCGAGCAGCTGCTTCAGAACCTCGTCGAGAACGCTAAGAAGTACAGTCCCGAGCGGACGCCGGTCAAGATCAAGGTGTGGCAGGAGGATTCGGAGGCGCGCCTCACCGTCGAGGATTCCGGCATCGGGATCCCGGCGGCGGATCTCCCGCGGATCTTCGAGCGTTTCTCGCGCGCATCGAACGTGGACGACAGGCGTTTTCATGGCATGGGTTTGGGGCTGTACATCTGTCGCGGCATCGTCGGGGAACATGGTGGTCGGATCTGGGTGGAAAGCGAGGTCGGCAAAGGCTCGACGTTCCACGTCGCGCTGCCGATCGCCGATGGAAGGAGGCTCAACTAGGTGATGGATCTTTGGGCTGGAGGGCCGCCGCGGCGCGACGAGCCTCCTTCATCCAGCGCCGCGCAGCCACGACCGCGTGGTGAGGGCCAGCACGACACCGTACTGGTGGTGGACGACGACACATCGATCCTCGATACGGTGAGCGCGATCCTGTCGGGCGAGGGTTACGACGTTGTGAGCGCGGCCAGCGGTCAGGAAGCGCTCGACGCGGTCGCGCGCAAGCGACCCCAGCTGATCCTGCTCGACATGCGCATGCCGATCATGGACGGTTGGGCGGTCGCGCGCGCCCTTCGTGACCAGGGGGTGGACGTGCCCATCGTCGTCATGACGGCGGCCGAAAGCGCGAAGCGCTGGGCCGACGAGGTCGGCGCGGAGGGCTACTTGGCAAAGCCGTTCGGGCTCGACGAGCTGCTCGCGACCGTCGATCGCTTCCGCGCGCGCGGGGGCCGACAGAACTAGTCGGCTACGAGCCTTCCTCCCCACCGCCGACGGCGGCGGCGATCGCGAGATCCTGAGGTCGGATCTTCTTCGGCTCGAAGGCGCGCACGCTCTTTGTCATGCGCGTGAGCGCCTCGGCCACCGACATCGGCGGCCCCGCACCCTTCTTGGTGGGGATCCAGCGGACCGGATTGCAGCGCGCGACGACGACCGCGCGCAGGTACGGGCTCTTCATGCCCATCTCCTGCAGCGCCTTGACGTGCGCACTCACGCGGTCGTCGATGTCGAGCACGCGGACCGCCCATTGCTCCCGTTGCCGCAGCGACGCGGGCAGCGTCTGATCGAGGAAGAGCTCGACCCGGCGCAGCATCGAGTTGTACGAGGAGCCCGAGAAGCGGTCGCGCTTCTCGTACGCGCAGCCAAGGGTGAGGAACGCGGGCGAATCGAACGACTTCGCGTGGTCCTTCTCTTTGGAGCGCGGCTGCTCCTTCGCGAGCGAACGCGCCATGCGGACCACCTCGAGGCTGCGATCGCGAAGGTTGTGGGCCTTCTCGGTGTTCAGCGCGAGGATGCGGTAGGCCAGCGCCGGGTCAGCCGTCGCGAGCACTGTGATGGATCGCTGACCAAGCTGGCGCGCTGCCGCTATCCGGTGACGGCCGTTGGGCGACAGGAAGCCTTCCTTCGATGGGATCGCGATGACCGGATCGAGGAACGCGCCCGTGTCGCCGATCGCCGTTGCGAGCCGCTCCGCATGGGTGCGAGAGAGATCGCGCTGGAACGACGTCGCCTCGACCGCGCCGACAGGGATCGCTGCGAACACGAGAGGCGTTCCGCCGTACGGATCGCGATACGCGCCGATCACGGCGCCGCGTGACGAGCGGATGTGCGCGACGAGCTCGGCGATCTCGGCATCGTCAGTCGCGATGGCGCTGTCAGTCGCCTCGGGTCCGCGCGCCTCGGCCGGGCCGCGGCGCTTCCGCGTGGTCTTGCGGGTCGTTTTCGCCGCGGTCTTCTTGACCGTCGTCTTCTTGGCGGGCATGGGGTCTCACTTTAGTCGCGCCAGCGCTCGGGCGCTCTTCTACCAGCAACGCGGACGTCGCCCAGCTGTCGCGTAAAGCGATGCACGTCGGCGCCGATCCGTTCCATCACGCGATCGGTCTCGACCTCGACGCCGCGTCGCACGAAGTATCGGGCGAGCGAGGTGATGTCGCGGACCAAGAGATCGTGCGCAGCGGGATGCGTGACGATCTCGACGGTCTGCGAGAAGTCGATGAGGACAGCGCGCTCGCGCCACCACAGGACGTTGAACGCAGACAGGTCGCCGTGAACACGGTCGACCGAAACGAGCCGCGACAGCTCGTCGAGCAACTCCTCCCAAACGCGCCGCGCGACGGCCGGCTCGAGGTCGACCTCTGAGAGACGCGGCGCAGCGCGCTCGCTGTCGCCGACGAAAGCCATCAGGTATCCATCGTCCAGTCGTTCGACCGGCGGTGGGACGGTAACGCCCGCGTCGTGGAAGAGCACGAGACTGTCCCACTCCTGGCCGATCCATCGGGCGTGAGCTGCCTCCTGGCCGAACCGCGTGTTCTTCTTCATCGCGCGGTCCTCACGGAAGGTCCCCTCACCCCACACGCCGCGATAGACGTAGTTGTTCTGGAAGGAACGCCGGTCGCGCGCCTTGAAGCGTTTCTCGGCGAGCAGGGTCGTTCGGTGGCTCCCGGTACGGGCGACGAGGTGGACTTCGCTCTCTTTACCGGTCTTGATGACACCCAGGCGCGTATCCCGGTACGCACCGGTGACGAGCCAGTCGCTGGGAAACAGGTCGCGTGACCGCATGCATCCTCCGCGGAGAACAAGGCCATGAGAGAAGGACGCCGCACGCGCGGATCTGCGGGGCGGCCCTAGGCGGCGGACACCGCGGCGAGGGAGCCGGCGCAGTGGGCGCGTACGGTGCAAACGCTCATGTCCGGCCTCCCTTGGTTTCGTCGCCCCGATGGGCGCGTCTGGATCGTACACGCTTCCCGGCGGCCTGTTCAACATCGGGCTGCGCATCGCGATCATCGCCTTCACCGCCGACGCGCTGATCAACGCGTCGGACCCGCGCTTCGAGGGCAAAGCGCTGGGACCGCGCGAAGTCGGGATCAGCCTCGGCTTCTCGGTGCTCTTTCCCATCGTTTACCTCGTCGCGCGTCGATGGACGCGCTATCCGTTCTGGTTCGACGACCTGTATCTCTCGATCTTCGCGCTCGACATGGCGGGCAACTCGCTTGGGCTGTATCTAGCGGTCCCCTGGTGCGACCACGTCCCCCATTTCCATGGACCCGGCGCGCTCTCGATGGGTGCTCATCGGGGTCTTCGGTATGGGGCGATCGCCGCGGCGGGTCTCGCGACGATCCTGCATGTCGCGCTCGAGTGCCACGAGTTCTACGGCGACGTGTTGCTCGGAACGCACAACGTCAACGGGATCTGGGACACCGTC
>JBDTMY010000060.1:0-6124 GCA_039934015.1 Chloroflexota bacterium
GCCGCGGAGGCGGGTGGCAGCTCCACGACCTCGGCCGTCGAGCTCCGCATGGCCGGTCAGAGGCCCGAGGTGCGAGCGCTGACGGCGGAAGAGACCAGGCACGTCGCAGACCTGAGGGTCAGCCCCAAGAAAAGACCGGGCGCGCACACCCCGCCCAGGCCGACGCAGCGCGCGGTAGCGACGGGAGACGCCGTGCGCGCCAGCGCCTCGCCGACGAAGAAGGGCGACGGCACCGCACAGCCCGCGATCTCGCCGCGGCGCATCGCGTCACCCAGCCCGTCACCGACAAAGCGCTAGAGCCGAACGATCGTCGCGCCGTCGCCGCCCTCCGCGGCGCCGGCCGGTTCGTGGGCACGCACCAGCGGATGACGTGACAGGACCTCGCGCACCGCGGTCCGCAGCGCGCCCGTCCCCTTGCCATGCACGATCCGCAGCCGATCCACGCCCGCGACCGCCGCGTCGTTGAGATAGCGGTCGAGGACCTCGAGCGCTTCCTCCGCGCGCGCGCCGCGCAGGTCGAGCTGCAGCGACACCGCCGGTGCGGACCCCCCGACCTGCGGCCGCGTCGCGCGCAGTGGCTCCTCCACGGCCGCCGCGGGTCGCAGGCTCGTCGCCGGCACGCGCAGCCGCAGCGGACCGGCCGCGACGTCCGCCATGCCGCGGTCGTCGATCGACAGCAGCGTCCCAGGCTCGCTCACACCCTCAACGTGCACTGGCGAGCCGACCGCGATCGGGACCGTCGTTCGCGGCGCCGACTCTGGTGCGGCGGACTGCCGGGTCGACTCGGCCTCCGCGAGCGCGGCGCGCGCGTCGTCGACGAGATTCCGCTTGGCGGCTTGATCGCGCGCGCTCTCCGCTTGGCGCAGCGCCCTTCGCGACTGCAGGAGCAGCTCGTCCGCCTCGGTCCTCGCCCGGCGCGCGCCACGTTCGGCCTCATCGCGGATGCGTTCGGCCTCGCGGCGCGCGTCCTCGGTGAGGCGACGGGCGTCCTCCGCCCCCACGCGCGCGTCCTCCAGGGCCGACGACAGCTCGGTCCGATGACGCTCGGCCTCGCGCAAGGTGCGCTCGAGCGAGCGATGGAGCTCCGACAGATGCGACTCGGCGCGCGCCAGGACGGCCCGGTCAAGACCGAGGCGCGCGGCGATCGCGAACGCATTCGATGCCCCCGGCAGTCCGACGTGGACGCGGTAGGTCGGCCGGAGTGACTCGGCGTCGAACTCGACGCTCGCGTTCGCGGTGCCGGGTGTGTTGAGCGCGAACGCCTTGAGCTCGGGGTAGTGCGTGGTCGCGGCGACGAGCACGCCGCGCTCGAGAAGGGTCTCGAGCACCGCCATGGCGAGCGCGGCGCCTTCATCGGGGTCGGTCCCCGCTCCGAGTTCATCGAGCAAGGCGAGATCGTCGCGCTCGGCCTCGGCCAGCGTCGCGACGACGTTGCGCAGATGCGATGAGAAGGTCGAGAGCGACTGCGCGATCGACTGCTCGTCGCCGATGTCCGCGAAGACGCGGCGCACGACCGGGACGCGGCTGCCGCGCGACGCCGGTAGCTGCAGGCCGGACGCGCCCATGAGCACGAGCAGGCCCATCGTTCGCAGCGTCACGGTCTTGCCGCCCGTGTTCGGCCCGGTGATGACGAGCGCGCGGAAGTCCGACCCGAGCCGGACATCGATCGGCACGACGCCGGTCCCGCGTTCGACGAGCAGCGGATGGCGCGCCCCAACGAGGTCGAGGACGCCGTGCGCGTCGAGTACTGGCCGCTCGCACTCGAGATGCTCCGCGAGCTCCGCCTTCGCGAGCAGCAGGTCGAGCGCGGCGAGCGCGTTCGTCATGGAGTCGAGGTCCTCCCCCGCTCGCTCGACGCGTCGCGAAAGCTCGTCGAGCACATGCCGCACCTCCGCGCTCTCGGCGAGCTCGGCCTCGCGCAGCGCGTTGTTCGCCTCGAGGATCTCGAGCGGCTCGATGAACACCGTCGCGCCGCTCGCGGATTGGTCGTGGATGATCCCCTTCACCGCGCTGCGCATCTCGGACTTCACGGGCACGACGTAGCGGCCGCCGCGCTGCGTGACGAGCTGCTCCTGGAGCGCACGAGCGAGCTCCGGGGACCGCAGGAGCCCGTCCAGGCGCTGCTGGAGCCGCGCCTGGGCGGCACGGAGCGCCGCGCGCAACGAGCCCAGGCGCGCGCTGGCCCGGTCGAGCACCTCGCCGGTGCCGGCGACGGCGTGTTCGATGGCCTCGGCCACCTCACGCGGCGGCCGCGCGAAGCGCGCCTTCGCCGCAAGCGGTGGGTACGGATGCACATCGCTGAAGAGCTTCTCCGCCGCGCGGATCGTGTCCGCGATCTCGATGAGCTGTAGGGGGTCGAGCGAGCCGCCCAGCCGCGCCCTCCGCAGCGAGTCACGGATGTCGCGGGCACCGCCGAGGCCAGCTGAGCGCTGGGCACGGAGCAGCGTGCGCGCGGCGGCGGTCTCGTCCTGTAGACGCTCCGCCTCGTGGATCTCGGTCACCGGAGTCAGTGCCTCGGCCAGCTCCCGACCCGGTGTGAACGAGCTGCGCTCGGCCAGCAGCTCACGGATCCGCGGGAACTCGAGCGTGACGAGCGCGCGATCGGCAGCGGTCGTCATCGTGACACTCCAGCCGAGCCGCGCACCCAGATCCGCCATGGCTTCGCCGACGTCAGGCTCTCGCTCACGCCGACCCGCGGTCCGCGCGCGACCGAACTCGGCGGCACCGGTGGCGCGTCGCGGATCTGGAGCCTGGAGCGAACGAGATCGACACCCGAGTGCGCGGTCGAAAGCGTGAAGGCGCGTCCGAGGAGGCCGGGTCCGGTGAGGCGCGCGCCATCCGCGAACCCCTCAAGCGGCTCGGCGCCACGCAGCAGCACCGCACCGGGCACCGCGGCGACATGCGCGACGACGTTCATGCAGTACCACACACCATGCGACAGATACACGTAGGCATGACCCGGCCTCCCGAACATCACCTGGGTACGCGGCGTGGGACCGCGGAAAGCGTGCGAGGCCGGGTCACGGGTCCCGTGGTACGCCTCGACCTCGACGAGCCGCGCGGCGCGCCGACCCTCGGGGCCATCGTAGAGGAGCACCTTGCCGAGGAGGTCGCGCGCGACGGCCAGCGTGGGACGCGCATAGAACGACCGCGGAAGGCGCGGGCCGTACCTGCTAGCCCTTGCGCGGGTCGAGTGCGTCCCGGAGACCATCGCCGACGTAGTTGATCGAGAGCACGGTGAGGAAGATCAGCATGCCGGGGAAGAACGCCCAATGCGGCGCGATGTCGAGGTAGTCCTTGGCGTCGAACAGCAGCCGGCCCCAGGTCGTGACGTCCGACGGGAATCCGAGACCGAGGAACGAGAGCGTCGATTCGGTCAGGATCGCGCCCCCCACGCCGATCGTCGCCGCGACGAGGACCGGGCTCAGTACGTTCGGCAGGATGTGCTTCATGATGATCCGGCTGTCCGGATCCCCCACCGCGCGCGCCGCTTCAACGAACTCTTTCTGCTTCAGCGACAGGAACGAGGCGCGGACCAGGCGGGCGACCGGCATCCAGTTCAGGATGCCGATCACGCCGACGATCATCAGGAAGACGCCGAGCTCCGGTCCGAATGCGGCGCGCAGCGTGTCGCGGAAGAGGTAAACGATGACCAGCAGGAGGGGCAGGATCGGCAGGGACAGGAACAGGTCGGTGAGGCGCATCAGCGCGCTGTCGAGCTTGGCGAAGTAGCCGGCGATCGCGCCGATGAAGAGGCCGAGCGTGATCGCGATCAAGACGGAGACGATCCCGACCGCGATGGAGATCCGTCCGCCGATCATGGCGCGGGCCAGGATGTCGCGGCCGAGGTCGTCCGTGCCGAAGGGATGCGTCGAGCTCGAACCCTGCAGCGACACCGTGAAGTCGATCTCGTTCACCGGCGTGCTGTACACGACCGGACCGACCAGTGTGAAAACGACGAGAAAGACGAACGTCACGAGGCCGGCCATCGCGAGACGGTGGCGTGTGAATTGGTACCACGCGTCCTTCCACAGCGAGCGTGCCGGCCGGCGGAGCTCGACAGCACCCGGAAGTCGCGTCAGCTCGATGTCGGTGGCGGCCACTATGAGTACCGGATCCGGGGGTCGAGAACGCCGTAGAGGACGTCGGCGACGAGATTGAACAGGACGACGAGCACGGCGAAGATCAGCAGGATCCCGGCGACCACCGGCGTGTCTCCCTGGCCGATGGACCGAACCAGCAGCTCGCCGATGCCGGGCACGCGGAAGATCTGCTCGGTGACGATCGCCCCACCGAACACCGCCGGTACGCCGAGGGCGACGAGCGTGACGACGGGGATCAGGCTGTTGCGCAGCACATGGCGCAGCACGACGAAGCGCTCCTTCAGACCCTTGGAGCGGGCCGTCCGGACGTAGTCGAGCGGGAGATGCTCGAGCATCTCAGAGCGCGTGTAGCGCGCGATCGTCGCCGTGTTGAACAACGCGAGCACGGTGATCGGCATTATCGATTGCTTGATCTGGTCCCCGAGCGTCGCGAGGTTGGTGATCTTCAGCGTCGAGTCGTAGATGAAGGGGAGCCAGTGCAGCTTCACGCTGAAGATGATGATCAGGAGCAGACCGGTGAAGAACGTCGGGACCGAGAAGCCGACGAACGCGAAGGTCGTCGATAGGTGGTCGAAGATCGAGTAGCGCCTGATCGCTGAGACCATGCCGATCGGGATCGCGAACAGCACCCCGATCACGTACGCGACACCGACGACGGCGAGCGTGTTCGGAAGACGCTGCCCGATGAGATCCATCACCGGCCCGCGGCTCATGAACGAATAGCCGAAGTCCAAGCGAGCCACCGAGGTGACCCATTTGACATACCGGATCGGCCACGGGTCGTTGAGGCCCAGTGACTCGCGGATCCGCTCGCGGACCTCCGGTGGCACGCGTGGATCCGCGCCGAACTGCGCCATGGGATCCGTCGGAGCAAGCGCGAGTATCGCGAACACCACGAAGCTGATGACAATCAGGGTCGGTATGGCGATGAGGAGGCGTCTGAGGATGTATCTGCTCACTGCTTGCCCCTCACGCCCTTCGGTGACGAGGATCGGGCAGCCCGGTGGACGCTTTCCACCGGGCTACCCTACCGCGTCCCTAAGACTCGTTGACTACTTGGACCAGTCCGCGACCTGGTACATCTCCGAGTCCCAGCCCGTCGGAATGACGTTCTTCAGGGTCTTGGAGATACCCGAGGTGACCTGCGTGCGCGCGACGAGCGGGATGATCACCACGTCCAGGATGAGGATGTCGTTCGCCTTGATGAACAGGGCCGCGCGCTTGGCCGGGTCCGCTTCCTTGCGGAGCGACTCAAGGGTCGCGTCGAACTCTGGGTTCGTGTAGCGGCCGTAGTTGCCGGCGTTCCAGTTGTTCGACTTCTGAGCGATCTGCGCGGTGCTCCACCCGTCCGTGAGGTACGTGGTGAAGTCCGTCGACTCGCTGTTGTTGGTGTACATCTCGACATCGGCGAAGAAGTGGTTGGCACCGTCGGGCGAGGTGTTCGTGAAGAACACGTCCGCCGGCACGGACTTCAAGGTGACCTTGAAGCCAGCCTTCTCCCAGTTCGCCTTGTTGATGTCCTGGACCTTCTGACGGACGGCGTTGACCGTCGTCTGATAGGTCATTTCGAGCTTCACGCCACCCTTGGCGCGAATGTTGTCGGCGCCGAGCTTCCAGCCGTTGTCGTCGAGCAGCTTCGCAGCGGCCGCGACATCGAACTTGTTGCAGAACTCGGTCGTGTTCTTGGACTCGTAGTCCGCCACGCCGTAGACGATGTTGCAGCCCGGCTTGCCGGCGTCACCGTAGATCTGCGTAGCGGCCGTCTTGCGGTCGGTCGCCATCGCGAGCGCGGTGCGCACGATCTTGCCATCGGCGCCATTGAAGTACGGGTGCTTCGTGGTCGGCTCGGAGCGCTGGTCTCCCAGCGACGAGGCCGGGTTGGCGAAGTTGATGACCAGACGCTCGGAGCTCGAGCCATAGGCGAGGAGCATCTGACCCCTGGTGCTCGTGTCGGCCATCGGCTTCAGCACGCTGGCCTCCACCTGGAGGTTCCACGCGTAGTCGACGTCGCCGGTCTGGAA
>JBDTMY010000061.1:0-4519 GCA_039934015.1 Chloroflexota bacterium
ACCGGACCGTGCCAGGTCTGCAGGAAGTCGTGCGCATCGAGAACGTCATCCTCGGTGAAGGCAGGCGTCTTCTCGTCATCACGCTCGACGATCGCGACGCTCGACTCGCCACACAGGGTGCACGCGAGCTTCACGACGAGCGCCTGTGGCTCGGCCGTGATGCCCTTGACCGCGCAGCTCGCGAGCCGCGCGCCGCACGCAGGACACTCCATCGTGCGGATGCGCTCCAGGATGGCCCCGATCCAGTCCACGGCGGTCTCGACTGCACATCCGACGCCATCGCGATGGGCGCTCGGTCGCCCGGCGAACGACCACGCCGGTGGTTGCCGCTGGCCCTTGAAATCCGGACCTCAGCCCGGCGTGGCGTCCTCCGTCGGGAACGCACCGATGAGCGCGCCGGCGACGCGCGCCTCGGCGACGAGCGCTTCCCACCCACGCTCGAGGCTCCGGGCGTCCGGCCCGCGCTCCCCGCGATGGCGCGCGAGCAGCTCGGCCGCGCACGCGCGGAGAGTCGGCGCCGCGACGATGAGACCGTCCGAGCCGCGTCCAACGCTGTCGGACCCGGGCGCGGCGCGGTGGGCCGCGATGTACTCCTCCACGTCATCAGGCGGCACGCCGAGAAGCGGCGCGCCGTCGGCGAGAAGGATCGACACGACGTCGTACGGAGTCATCGTGTGGTTCGAGACGCCGCGGCCCCCGATGTAGAGGACGTCATTGAGGCGCAGGGTGATGCGCCCTTCCGGCGCGAGGGCATCGGCGCGCGCGAGGATCCGCGTAGCGACGGTCAGCTCGGTCGCAGGCTGCTCGCGGATCAGCACCCCTGTAGCGTGGCACAGCATGCGGCGCCCGCTCCTCGTGCTGGCCCTACTGGTGACGTCCGTCTGCGGCGGAGGCGCGTCGAGCGGTCCCGCGGACATCACGGGGATCGTGACCAGCGTTGGCGGGCGGCCAGACGGCGTGACGGTGCTCGTGGAAGCGGATCCGTCGACGCCCTTCACCGGTGCGAAGGCATCGGTCGCGGTCACCAGCGGCACCCGCGTCACGCGGCGCGTCCAGGGCGGCGATGTCGCGGCCACGATGCGCGAGATCGTTCCCGGACTGATCGTGGAAGTGTGGTTCGACGGCCCGGTCGCGACGTCCTACCCGGTGCAGGGCAGAGCGAAGGCGCTGGTGATCGTCCGCTAGGGAGACAATCGCCGGTGGCTGTCACGTTCGGCGGCTCGGTGGTGCTTTGAAGGAAGACATGGAAGTGGCGGAACGTCTGCGTCTGGGGACCGTCCCGGGGGAAGGCATGCCACCCGCCTTCGAGGACCTGTTCCGTAGGGAGTACCCGCGGGTGGTCGCGATCGCCCGCCGCGTGGTCGCCAACGGCGACGAGGCTGAGGACGTCGCGCAGGACGTGTTCGTGTCCTTCTATCGGAGGCACCCGGCGGAAGCGCAGTACGCGCCACCCTGGCTCTACGCCGCGGCCGCGCACACCGCGCTCAACGTCCTTCGCTCGCGCGAGAGGCGTGGGAAGCGGGACGCGGTCGAGGCGCTCCGCCGGGACGCGCAGTCACCGGATCCAGCGGACGCCGCCGAGACGGCCGAAACGAGATCCGAGGTCCGCGCCGCGCTCACGCGACTGCCCGAACGTAGCGCAGCGCTCCTCGTGCTTCGCTACAGCGGACTCAGCTACGAGGAGATCGCCGCCGCCCTCGGACTCAGGCAATCAAGTATCGGAACGCTGCTCCGCCGGGCGGAGGACGCGTTCCGCAAGGAGGTCGCGACATGAGTGACATAGAGGAAATGCTTTCGGTGCCGGAACAGAAGGTCGATACGGATCGCGCGCTCGCGCGACTGCGGGCGCGTCTCGACGCCGAGCGCATCACACCGTTGAGCCGCGGCGCGTCGACCCCACGTGGCAACGCTGTCAACATCTGGGTCCGCGGACTCGCCGCCGCCGCGACGGTCGCGCTCGTTGCGACGCTGCTCACCGTGAGCGGCCTCGCGGAGACGATCCTCACGATCTTCGAGCCAAAGCAGCTCGTGGCCGTGCCGATCACGACCACCGACCTGAGCGGCGCGCCGAGCTTCGATGCCTATGGGACGCTGACCTGGACCGAGCAACCCCGGCCCTATGACGTTCCCGACGTCCGCGTGGCCGCCAGAGAGAGCGGCATGACCGTCCTGATCCCGAGCAACCTGCCCGCCGGCGTCGGCGCTCCCCGCTACGGCGTCATGCCGAAGACGACGGCGACCTTCACCTTCAGCGCCGAGAAGACGAGGCAGGCCGCGGCCGCGCAGAAACGCACTCCGCCGCCGATGCCCGCGAATATCGACGGGAGCAAGCTCTTCATCACCGGCGGACCCGCGGTGGTCGCGTTCTACGACGACGGCACTCAGTCGACGGGTGCCAGTGGCGCGAGCCCGTTCTCCGGAATGCCGAAGCTCATCGTCGCTCAGGGCAAGCCGCCGGTGGTGCAGTCCGACGGCGTGACCGTCGAGCAGCTGCAGAGCTACCTCCTCGCCCAGCCGGGCATCTCCCCCCAGCTCGCGGCGCAGATCCGCGCGATCAAGGATCCCTCGAGCACGCTGCCGGTCCCGATCCCGGTGGACATGGCGACGTCGAAAAAGGTCACGGTGCAGGGCGTTGAAGGCATCTTCGTCGGCGACTCGACCGGCCTCGGCAGCGCGGTGATCTGGCAGAAGGACGGGATCGTGTACGGCGTGGCCGGCACGCTCACCGAGCAGCAGGTCCTGGCGGTGGCAAACTCGCTGCATTGATCGACGCGCCCGCGATACGCACACGCGAGCTGGCGAAGCGCTACGGCGGCATCACCGCGCTCGCGGGCCTGACGATGACCATCCCGCGCGGAGACGTCTTCGGCTTCCTGGGACCGAACGGCGCGGGCAAAACGACCGCGGTCAAGCTGCTCCTCGGCCTCACGCCACCCACATCGGGTGACGCTGAGGTGCTGGGAGCGGAGATCGGCGATCGCGAAGCGCTGCGCCGCGTCGGCTACCTGCCCGAGCTGTTCCGCTATCAGTCGTGGCTCTCCGCGCGCGAGATCCTCGCGCTGCACTGCGAGCTCGCGGGCATCGACCGCGGCGCCTGGCAACGCGAGATCGAGGACGCGTTGGCGATCGTCGGGCTGTCCGACCGCGGATCGGGCCGCATCGGTACGTTCTCAAAGGGTATGCAGCAGCGGCTCGGACTCGGGGTCGCGCTTCTGGGCGCCCCCGAGCTCGTTGTCCTCGACGAGCCGACGAGCGCGCTCGATCCGGTCGGCCGTCACGACGTGCGCGAGATCATCCGCGCTCTCGGCGAGCGTGGAACGACCGTGTTCCTCAACTCGCATCTCCTGAGCGAGGTCGAGCAGGTCTGCCACCGTGTCGCCATCGTCGATCGCGGCCGCGTCGTCGCCGAGGGCACCCTCGACGAGCTCCTCGGGGGCGACACGGTGCGCATCCGCGCCACCGGCCTCGATCGGGCCGCGCAGGCGAGCCTTGCGGGCTACGGGCAGCTCGATGACGAAGGGGATTGGCTGATCGTTCGCGGCATCGATAGCGAGCGCGTGCCCCAGCTCGTCGCCGACATCGTGCGGCTGGGTGGCCGCGTCTACGCGGTCGAGCCTCGGCACGAGTCGCTCGAGGACCGCTTCCTGCGCCTTCTGGGTCAGCCGAACTGATGCTGGCACTCACGATCGCGCGGCTGCAGCTGCAGGAGCTGCTGCGCCGTCGCCTCTTCCTCGTGCTCCTGCTCCTCACGATCGTGGTGATCGCGCTCACGACGTGGGGCTTCTCGCGCATCCCGAGCCTCAACGATGGGCGAGGACGCCCGATGACGACGACCGAGATCGCGGCGATCGCGTCGCAGCTGCTGATCCTCGTGATGTTCATGTTCAGCTTCGTGCTCGCGTTCTCGGCCGTGTTCGCCGCGTCTCCAGCCATCTCCGCGGAGGTCGAGTCCGGCATCACGCTGGCGATGCTCGCGCGGCCCATCACGCGCCTCGAATACGTCGTTGGCAAGTGGCTCGGCCTCGTGGCGACAGTGCTCATCTATGCGATCCCCGCCTCTGCGGTGCAGATGCTCCTCGTGCAGTGGGTCGTCGGGTATTCCCCGCCGCATCCGCTCGAGTTCCTCGCCTTCGTGATCGGCGAGGCGATCGTCGTCCTCACGCTCTCGCTGCTGCTCTCGACGCGCTTCGCCGGCATGGTCGGCGGCGTAAGCGGTCTCATCCTGTGGGGACTGGCGTGGATGGGCGGCATCGTGGGCGGCATCGGTCTGGTGTTCGACAACGCGACGCTGACGCACGTGGGCACGGCGTCGAAGCTTGTGCTCCCGACCGACGGACTGTGGCGGGGCGCAGTGTGGAGCCTCGAGCCCGCGTCGCTCATCGCGGTGGCGCGCGCCTCCGGCCCCGCGGCGGCGGCGAACCCGTTCTTCGCCGCGGATCCGCCGCCGCCCGCGTATGTCGTGTGGTGCGTGATCTGGATCGCCGCGATGCTCGCCCTCGCCGTGTGGAGCTTCTCCCGA
>JBDTMY010000062.1:0-3041 GCA_039934015.1 Chloroflexota bacterium
CGTCCTGGCACCCGCACCGCGGATTCGAGACCGTCACCTACATCATGGACGGCGCGCTCGAGCACCGGGACTCCACGGGCGGCGGCGGTCTCATCACCGACGGCGCGACCCAGTGGATGACCGCCGGCGCGGGGATCGTTCACTCGGAGATGCCGACGCACGAGCTCCTTCTGAAGGGCGGCCTGTTCCACGGCACTCAGCTGTGGGTCAACCTGCCCGCGAACAAGAAGTGGAGCCCACCGCGCTACCAGGACATCCGCGCGAACGACGTGCGGCTCCTCTCGTCGCACGACGGCGCGTCGCTGGTGCGTCTCATCGCCGGCGATCTCGGCGAGCACGCCGGACCGGGCGTCACGCACATGCCCATCGCGTACGCGCACGCGAGCGTCGCGCCGGGCGCCCGCCTCGAGCTGCCGTGGCCGCGCGAGTTCAACGCGCTGGCGTACGTGCTGTCGGGACGCGGATCAGCCGGCATCGGACGCATCGCGCTGCACGAGGGCCAGCTCGCGGTGTTCGGGCCGGGAGACGCGCTAGCGATCACGGCCGACGAGCAGCAGTCGGGTCGCTCGCCGCGGCTCGAGATCCTCCTCATCGGCGGCCGTCCGATCCGCGAGACCATCGCCTTCTACGGACCGTTCGTGATGAACACGCGCGAGGAGATCATCCAGGCCATCGCGGATTACCGCGCCGGCCGCATGGGCGTGATCCCTCCGCGGCCGGCTTAAGACACCGCGCGAGCGGCTAACGCCGCTCCAGCGCGAGCCGAGCGCCGAGCGCGATGAGCACGCGCGATCTTCGCGATGGCGCCATGTCCGCGCCCAGAGAGATGGTCAGCAGCACCAGCACCGCAAGGCCGGCGACGAAGGGCGGATCGAGCGTCACCGGGAAGGCGTGCGACGCATGAGGTTCGTGCGGGCTTCCACGTCGAGCGGCCGCCCGCGCTCCGCGAGCTTCTCGGCGATGGCGCGGCGATGTTCGACCGTGCGGTTCGCGCCGAATTTGAACTTGGCGCGCACGTCGGTGACCGACAGACGTATGCCGCGGATCGAGCCGAGCAGCTTGCCGTACCGGTCATCCCCGGGTTCGACCGGCGCATGCATGCCCTCGGGCTGGAAATGCGATAGCTGGCGCTCGAGGATCGTGGCCACGGCGGCGGGATCGTCGATCACCTCTGCATCGCACGCGAGCTGCACCGCCGCGTAGTAGGACGTGGGGACGCCGTACTCGTCCTGGTTCCAGTGGCCCGGGATGTACGTATAGGCGCCGAACACCGAGAGCAGCGCGCGCGGGCGCTCGGCGAGCGCCTCCCAGACCGGGTTCGGCTTCGCCAGGTGCAGCAGCACGGTCTTATCGCCGTCGTAGATGAAATGCGTCGGCACCACGATCGGCAGGTCGCGTCCGTCGCCGGGCGCGATCAGCTCACCGAAGTCGTGATCGCCGAGGAACGCGCGCCACTCTTCATCGCTCAGCGGCTCGTCGTGACGATGGATGAGCATGGCTAGGGCTCCTGAGTCGCTGTCTTTCGCGCCAGACCCGCATCACGAGTGGCGGCGGCGACGGCCTTCGCGATCGCGGGTACGACGTCGCGGTCGAAAACCGACGGCAGGATGTATTCGGCCGAGCGGACCTCGGGACGGACCGTTCCGGCGAGGGCCCGCGCCGCGGCGAGCTCGACCTCGGCGGACACGCCGCGCGCGCGGGCGTCGAGGAGTCCCCGGAACACGCCGGGGAAGGCGAGCACGTTGTTCACCTGATTCGGATAGTCGCTGCGCCCGGTGGCGAGCACGTCCACCTCGGGGGCCGCGTCGAGCGGGTCGATCTCCGGATCGGGGTTCGCGAGCGCGAATACGATGCGCGGCCGGCCCATCGAGCGCAGTGCATCCACGGAAAGGATCCGCGGACCCGAGAGTCCGATGAACACGTTCGCCCCGGCCAACGCTTCCTCGAGCGATCCCCGACGCTCGGTCCCGAGCATCCGGACGACGTCGCGCTTCTCCTCGTTGAGGTCGCCGCGCTTGCCGTGCACGATCCCGCTCCTGTCGCACAGCACGATGTCGCGGACGCCCGCGAGCCGCAGGAGACGCGCGGTCGCGATCCCCGCCGCGCCCGCGCCGGCGATGACGACCCGCAGGTCGGCCAGATCGTGGCCAACGACCGCCGCCGCATTCTCCAGCGCCGCGAGCACGACGATGGCCGTGCCGTGCTGGTCGTCGTGGAAGACGGGGATGTCCAGCCGCTCGCGCAGCTTGCGCTCGACCACGAAGCACCCCGGCGCCGCGATGTCCTCGAGGTTGATGCCGCCGAACACCGGTGCGACGTTCTCGACGGTGCGGACGATCTCGTCGGGGTCGTGCGTCGCGAGGCACAGCGGGAACGCCGTGATGCCCGCGAGATCGGCGAAGAGAAGCGCCTTCCCTTCCATCACCGAGAGCGCCGCCTCGGGCCCGATGTTCCCGAGTCCGAGCACCGCGGAGCCATCCGTCACGACGGCGACGCTGTTCTGGCGGATCGTGAGGCCCCAGACCTTCTCGGGGTCCTCCGCGATCGCGCGGCAGATGCGCGCCACGCCGGGCGTGTAGACCAGCGAGAGATCGTCGCGCGTGCGCACGCTGACCCGTCCCTTGGTCTCGATCTTCCCGCCCAGATGCATGAGGAACGCGCGGTCGGAGACGTTGCGGACCCGCACGCCCTCGATGCGTTGCAGGTCCTCGTGCAGTCGCGCGCCGGTGGCCTCGTCGGGGCAGTCGACCGTGACGTCGCGCACGTGCACCGCGGGCGTCGCCTCGACCAGGTCGATCGCGCCCAGGCTGCACCCACGCGCGCCGACGACGGTCGCCACGTGGGCGAACATGCCGGGCCGGTTGGCGATCTCGAGGCGGAAGACGAGCCGGAACGCGGGACTCAGAACTGCGCGCGGCGACGCAGGCACGCCTGCCAGCGTATCGCGGAGACAGGCGCGGCGTTCCGTCGCGGCACGCTAAGCGCAGACTGGATCAGGTGATGGCACCACTGCTGGTAGCTCGTTTAAAAACGCTACTGAT